>JAOTST010000280.1 GCA_029864785.1 Chromatiales bacterium
GCACAGATCCAGCACCAGCCCAATGGCGCACCACAACTACTCACCTGCCTCTTCAACCCCACCAGTAGCGATGAAGAGCAACACAAAAAACTCGTCGAATTAAGCACGACCCACGATTTCAATGCGGGGCACTGTTTTAGCCTGCTGAGTAGCGAAAATTTCTCACTGTTGATGGTCGAAGCGCCAGCAGTTGACCCCACCGAGCTTCGAGCTGCCGTTCGCTGGCAAGTGAAGGATCTCATCGACTTTCACATTGATGATGCTGTCATTGATGTTTTCGATATCCCTGAACAGGAGGGTCGCGGACGTCAAAAAATGATGTATGTCGTTGCCACACGCATCAGTGTCATCCAAAAACATATCGACAGCTACGAAAAGAGCGACATCAACCTTGATGTGATCGATATCCCTGAATTGGCTCAACGCAACATCGCCGCCCTTCTACCCGAAGATAGTGGTGGCGTTGCCCTCTTAAGCATTGGTCAACACAGTTCACTGCTTACCATCAGTCGCAACCAGAACCTCTATCTCACCCGTCATATTGATGTTGGTCTGCAACGAATCATGCAGCTCATATCAAACAACCAAGGTGAAGATGAACTCTCACTTGAGGACGATAATGGTCTGCCATTAGAGGTTCAGGGGCTCCTTGATGCGATTACCCTGGAATTACAACGCTCTCTCGACTACTACGAGAGCAACTTCTCTATGCCCCCCATATCTGGGGTAATCATTGCTCCAATGGAGGAGGCTGTTCCCGGTATTATTCCCTACTTTTCCAGCACTCTGGGAACTGCCGTACGTATGCTTGACCTCAACGTCTTTCTCGATGTTGAAGGAACCATGAGTGACCGTCTGCAGGCTCAATGTATGGATGCGATTGGATTGGCGTTAAGAGAGGAGAGCATCACACTATGATGCAGCAGATCAACCTCTATCAACCCATCTTTCGCAAAGAGCAGAAAATATTCTCGGCCAAAACCCTACTTATTGGCAATCTACTGGTTCTTATCGGACTGGGTTCTCTCTACGCCGCGAGCTTGTGGCAGGGCAAATCACTACAGGCTCAATTAGAGCAGACCATTAAGCAGCGTGATGACAATCGTAGTCGCATCACCCAACTTGCAAAACAGTATCCCCAGAAAAAATCTGACCCCTCGCTTGATAAAAAAATAGCACGTGCACGCAATCACCTCGAATTTATGCAAAAGGTTTCAACAACACTGTTTTCAAAAAGCGGTGGCGTCGAAGGTGGCTTCTCTGGATACATTGCCGCTCTCTCACGACAAGATCCTCAGCAACTCTGGCTTAGCCAAATAACCATATTACAGGGTGGTAGTGAGATCCGCTTGCAGGGCTTAACAACCGAATCAGAGCGCGTTCCCAACTATATTCAACGTCTATCTCGTGAGCATGTCTTTAATGGAACCTCATTCCATCGGCTCTCAATTAATCGTCTCAATGAGCCTAAACAAGACCATCGACTCATCCGCTTTACCCTTGAAACGGCTCTGAAACCGCCTACTGAAAGCGAGCAATCCGCCGATCACAACAGTCCCATAAAATGGAAAAAGAGATGGGACGTAAAAAGTCCCGGTCAAATTCTTGATGAGAAGTTGCGCTAACCATGGATAAATTACAGCAGCTCATTCAACAGCTCCAAGAGAAAATTAATGCGCTCTCCCTGCGTGAGCGTGGGATCCTCTTTTTGGCGATCTCTTTCATACTCTATAGCGCAGTCGACTATCTGCTACTCTCACCACTTGGGCTACAGCAGCAAGGTCAGTTAAAACAGATTCACTCCATTCAGGCTGAAAATAGTCAGCTCGAATCACAAGCACTCAATATTATTAACCGTTTTAGCATCGATCCTGATCAGGCCAAGAAACAACAACTGGCGCAACTTAAGAGAACGCTTGAAACCACCAGCAGCAGAATCGAGGACGCGGTGGCGGGGCTTATCCCCCCTGAAAAAATGCCCATGGCGCTTGAGAACTTACTCCAGCACCAGAAAGGGCTCAAATTTATTGCTATCGATAACCTTCCCGCTGAACCATTAATTACCAACGAGAAAGATAATAAAGATCAAAGTACTCCCGCTGATATAACAACCCCAACTCAGGGTATTTATCGCCACAGTTTTCGACTTCAGTTTGAGGGAAGTTACCTTGATACCCTCGCCTATCTGCGTGAGCTAGAGGCTTTAAAATGGAGTTTCCGCTGGGATGAGATCGACCTAACAATGCTTAAATACCCGACTGCCCGCATATCAATAGTGATTCATACCATTAGTCTGGATGAGGAGGTTATTGGTGTATAGAACACTTTATCTGCTCTCCCTGTTACTCCTCTTGCCTCTCTCCGCACAGGCGGTGGAACAAGCAGATCCGATGCGCCCAGACGATTACTCGGGAGCTGCCGCCATATCGGGAAAGACAACCACAAAAATAAAAAAAACCAATCGAATCGCACTGTGGGTACAGTCGATACAGATTGCTCAGGGGGAACGCAACGCTACGATCAACGGCAAATTGCTGAAGATCGGCGATAAAATTAGAGGTGCTCAGCTAGTCGCCATTGAGCATGACCAAGTTAGATTACGCAAAGGTGGAGAGCTCATTAAGCTGATGTTTCTACCCCGAACCATTAAAAGATAGTAGATTATCACTATGAACAGAGAACGGATTATCCACTCCCCACTGGTACAAGCGCTACTACTCATTATCGCGCTGTCGCTCAGCGGCTGTAGCCAGCAGATGGCCAAAGAGAAAGAGGCCGGACACGCACAGCTGATGCATGCCATCGAAGAGGGAATCTCTACGGAAGCCGCGCCGCTCCCAGCCGAAATTGAGGCTGAACTACTCGCTACCGATTCGACATCCGACAACCTCCATCAACCCGTTGATCTGGAACGCCGCTTTGATATCAAAGCACGTCGACTACGCGCTCGCGACTTCTTCCTGAGCTTAGTTGACGGAACCCCTTACGACATGGTGATCCACCCAGAAGTCAGTGGCTATATCTCCCTGGAAATGAAGGGAGTCACCGTCTCCGAAGTGCTACAGATGGTACGTAAAATCCATGGTTACGATTATCGTATTAATGGTCGTGTTATCGAAGT
>JAOTST010000037.1 GCA_029864785.1 Chromatiales bacterium
CAATTCGCGCGTAGTTGATGCCAAATGATTGGGCAAGGTGTTCAAAATCAGGATTGATAAAGTCACAATTGGTAAATCGCTGATTGTAATGTTGCTGCTGGTTTTTTCGAATAAGCCCCATACTGGAGTTATTAAAAACAACGACATTGAGTGGTTTGTCGTAGTTGACTGCGGTCATAATTTCCATACAACACATCTGAAAACCACCGTCGCCAAGAATAGCAAAGGAGGTTTTTGTATTGGCAAATCTTGCACCGATTGCGGCGGGAATGGCGTGCCCTAATGAGGATATTCCTGAGTTAGGGTAGTAACTGTTGCCACTTGATACGGCTAAAAAATTTTGCGCGAAGATAATGTTGTCATCGAAAATAACCGCATCTTTTGGAAAGCTTTGCGCCAGTTTTGAAAAGAAGTGCTCCACCAGTGAAAAACCGGATTGGAAAATTGCATAATCACCATTTGCGGAATTTTTTAACGCATTAACATTGTGCCGAACTGTTTCGGCTCTGTCGTTATGAAGATTCAGCTTTTGAATAGCGGCTAGCGTCTCTGAGATGACTTCTTTGATATCTCCCTGAATAGCAACATCAACCGAAAAGACCTTTTCAAGTTGGTCGTAATCGCTATCGATCTGCACAATTTTTTTATTATGCAGCAGCTTGTCATCCCATAGATAACTGGTGCGTTCATTAAAGCTGGCACCGAGAACAATAATCAGGTCGGCGTTGTCTACAATATATCGATAGGCGTGACCGCTGGAGGTGACTCCCAGGCTACCGAGGGAGAGTGGAGAGTTTTCATCAATAACACCCTTTGCTTTCAGGCTGGTTGTTACCGGGATATTTTGCTGATGGCTAAGTTGCTCAATGACCTCTTGGGCACCTGAATGAATCGCCCCATAACCGGCAACGATAACTGGATTTTTGGCACTATTCAAAAGTTGGCTTAGCGCTTCAATACCCGGTGAATTATCATGGACATTGTAGAGTCTTTTGTCACTGCTAATCTGATTGAGAATCGAGTCATCGACCAGCTCTTGTTGAACATTGTATGGAAAACTTAGAAGTACTGGCCCAGGACTGGGAGAGAGCAAGATCTTCGATGCGCGGTTAAGCACCTGAGCAAGGTAGTCTGTTCGTTCGACAATTTTGTTATAGCGAGTGATTCCTTTGAAAAGAGCCTCTTGATTGATGCTCCCCCCTTCGCCAGAACTCTCCTGTAGGCCGCCTTTACCAAAAATATGAGTCGATGTTTCACCTGTGATAATCAGAATGGCCTGTTTATCGGCATAGGCGTTGGCAACGCCGGTGACTAAATTGGTCGCACCGGGACCTGCTGTGGTGATACAGGCCGATATTTTTCCTGAGGCCCTCGCATAACCGCCGGCCATAAAGGCTGCCCCTTGCTCATGTTTGGCAAGAACCGCTTCAATCGGTGAGTCGTAGAGCGCATCGTAGACCGGTAAAATATGCGCGCCGGGCATACCAAAAATATATTCGATATTTAGCTGCTCTAAATATTTTACGATTAATTCACTGACTTTTATTTTCATACAACGGTAAAAATCCGATGGTTTCAGGTTGATAAGTGGTTATTAACCTAAATGCTAGTGACATTTTTCAACATAAATGACACTGGGATACAGGATAGATAAATAATATCCCAAAAATATAATGAATGCCTCTGCCTTAAATCAGCGATCTTGAGAGGAATATTTTTCGAAGTCAGCTCATTGGTCTGATGTATTGGATGTAACACCTGATTATATATGGCTATTTCAGAATAGTGGAACGATTCTAATCAGATAGCATAGATGTGTTGATGCTATTCAGCGAACAATTAATGAATTAATATAGCGGCATAGAATTGTTGTGGGCGGTAAATTTTTATACCACCCCATATTGGAGATAGAGAAAAGGATGAAGCTACTCTTAATGCAGTTAGTACTGCGCCGTCACCGGTATCGTTTAATTGTGTCTGTAACGTTCTTTGCACCGCTATCTATCAATATTCATTAAATTCGTTATGAATATTTACTCCTTTATCAAAATAATTTCGTTAACCGGGGTTCTCATCTATCCCTTTGCAGCGGCAGCGGCAGCGGCAGCGGCAGCGGCAGCGGATGAGTGGAATGATGCGGGATTTACCTCAATGCATCGCGTAATCTGGAACGATGCCGGTTTTACGTTACGTGAGGCCAAGCGCTGGAAAAATCGTTGTGGAATTACTGATCCGGCGAAGGTGGCGGAGTGGGAGAGTATCGGCCTAACGACGCCTATGGCGGTCAGTATCTGGATGAAAAAGGGATTTACCACGCCAGACTCGGTGGTTAGAGCTCGCAGCGGCGATTCACAAGAGCCGATATCGTTGACGACTTCAAAGGATTCGAAAAAGGTAGGTCGTAAAGGCAAAAAGGCCTCATCAAAATCATCGTCGGAGCGTAAAAAGCGGGAGTGGCTGAGAAAGAGCCAGATAGCGACTTTAGTTGCTTCTGGGATTGAGCATGCGAATGCCGAGGAGTGGATCTTTGCGGGTTACTCATCGGATGAGGCCAAGGCGTGGCTTAAGGTTGATGGCATTCAACTTCCAGATGATCTTGCGGTATGGCTCGATATTGGTATTAGCTCTCCAGAGGCGCTACAGGCGTGGTATGCAAAGGGATTAACCACTGCCGATGCAGTAGAGAAACAGTTGGCATTTGAGAAGAGCGAGCGCGAAAAATTTGCTCGACTGGGAATTGCCCCCGATATGGTCAAAGCGTGGCAAAAAATTGGTGCGATGACATTTAATCAGGTCAATTATCTGGTTAAGCGGGGATATAGTGTTGAAAAGTTGCGGGAGTGGATGGCTGCGGGCTTTACCACGCTAAAGTCGATTGAGATGTGGCGTGCAACGAGACTGAGCACGGCAGAATCAAAACAGTGGCGTGATAGTGGGTTTAATAGTGATGAGGCTGTTGCGATCATCTCCCATAAATTTTCTCTGGCAGAGATTGTTATCTGGCAACGACTATTTGGGTCATATACCTCGGCAGCAGAGAGGATTAACCGTTGGCGTGATGCAGGGTTTAATCCGGAGGTGGCTGAACAGTGGATTGGTGCACACCAAGCGATTAGTGCAGCAACTGCGGCTACTTGGAGAGAGAGTGGTTATCTGCCAACAAGCGAATGGGTACTGTTGGAGACAACCCCCGATGTCGTTGAGTTGTGGCGAAATAGTGAACAATCGCCGGAACAGGTGTTGCAGTGGATTAAATCTGGATTTGACCTGACAACGGCACAAAATTGGATGGATAGGGGGCTTAATGCTCAGCAGGCCAAAGTGTGGGGCAAAAATGGTTATAGTGCCAACGAGGCCGAAATGTGGATAAGCCAGGGTGTTACCAATCCGGGTCGAGCCAAGCGCTTAAAGACGATTACGATCGATGTCTCGAAATATTTCATCAAGGGTGTGGCCTATAACGCCTTTAGAAAGACGGCTAAATTGCTCAATATTCACAAGCTTCCCGAAAAGTTCACCTCAAAAAAGGGGGAGCTGAACACCTCTGTTTCACATTTTGATACATTAACGCCATTTGCCAAATGTATGACCGCCAGTGCGGTTAAAGATAAGTTGGATGACCGTGCCGTGATGGATATCGAAAATTCCCATTTTTATCAGACTGAGATGAAGCGGGTGGATGCTAAAAGATTTATGCGGCGTTATAGAAATTCATGCGAGGATTGGACTCGCTATATATTCACTATCTGGTTTAAAACGGCAAAGTAAGATTGGCCTTGCAGCGTGTTATAATGGACTATCCAACAAGTAGATAGATAATTCTATGAAGAACAAGGTATTGGTCTGTGACGACTCCATTACAAATGTCGTTATTCTCTCAAAGCTGATGAAACTGAAGTTGGCCGCAGTGTTGATTCTGTTACTGATCCGCGTCAGGTTATGACTCATCTGGAGGCGAGTGAATACGACCTGCTGTTGCTCGATTTTGAGATGCCTCACCTCAGTGGACTAGAGGTGACAACACTGGTTCGGGAGAAATTCAGTAGCCATGAGCTGCCGATTATTATTATTACCGGTAGTCAGAATATTGAAAATCGCAATCAGGTGCTCTCCGGTGGGGCGAATGACTACGTTAATAAACCCATCGATCCTGTTGAGGTTGCCCTAAGGGTTAAAAATCTTCTATCGATTAGTGAGAGCTATAAGTTACAGCGAAGGCTTAATGATGAACTGGAGCTTCGCGTTGCGCAGCGTACTGCTGAGTTGGAGCGGTTTACCGAGAGCCTGATCAATCGCCTCTCCATGGCGGGAGAACTGCGTGATAATGAGACCGGGCAACACGTTATTCGGGTTGGGCAGTATGCGCGAGTTCTGGCCGAAGAGATCGGCCTTCCCTCCGAACTGGTCTATATGATCGAAAAAACGGCACCGATGCACGATATTGGCAAAATCGGAATCCCCGATAGTATTTTGCATAAGCAGGGGCGATTGACTGAGGAGGAGCGTGAGGTGATGAATGGACACACTCTCTATGGCTCACAACTCCTTGGGGATGACCCCTCCATGTTGATCCAGATGGCTCAAAGTATTGCGGCAAGCCATCACGAGAAGTGGGATGGCAGTGGTTATTGCAAAGGACTCTCTGGCGAGTCGATACCTATTGAAGGCAGGATTACAGCGATTGCCGATGTTTTTGACGCCCTGACTATGGAGCGCCCCTACAAAAAGCCGTGGCCGCTAGACGATGCAATTAAGTATATTTCGGATGAAGCCGGTACCTCCTTTGACCCGACACTGGTTGAAGTCTTTAATAAAAATATTGACCGCTTTCTTGCAGTAAAAGAGAAATATTCTGATTGAACTTTTGTTCAATATGGGTGGAATCCTCGCCCATTTCATTCGTTAAATGCCCATCGCTCCTGTCGCGTAAGTTAACGCACCTTGAAAAACAGTTTACCAATCATTACCATACTAAAATAGTATGAAATAAAAATGTTCTAAGTTAACTGGAGCAGTGGGTTTACTGTGTCTAGTCATTTCATGTTATTGTCATGGTATGAGTAGGCTCTGAAATAGATGCAACTTGTTGATTAAAAAGAAATAGTTATAGGAAATTATTATGAAGACCTTACTAAGAAACATTACAATTATTGCTTTTTCTATATTAGCCGGCGGCTCACTGGTATCCGCAGAGGAGACGGACAAGGCCTCTGCGCAGAAGATCTATACCGTTGGTTTTGCACAAGATACCTTAAGTAACGACTGGCGTGCCGCCCAGGTTAATGAGGTGAAGCGAGAGTTGGAGAAGCATCCGAACATCCGTTTTATTGTGACCGATGCCAAAGGGAGTGCCGCCCGGCAAACCTTTGATTTTGAGCGGTTGGCCGATGAGGGTGCGGATATTTTGGTTACCAGTCCACGCGATGTACGCAGTATGACACCGGTTGTGGCTGATGTGATGAAACGAGGTATTCCGGTTATTCTATTGTCACGACGCATTATGAGCGATGATTTCACTACATTCATTGGTGCAGATGATCGTGAAATTGCCCGCAAGGCGGCACGCTATCTGGCCAAAGAGCTCAAGGGCAAAGGGCGTGTGGTGATGCTTAAGGGGGTTGCAACGGCAACAACCGCAATCGCACGTGCTGAAGGTTTTATTGAAGAGCTTAAGAACTATCCCGGTATTAAGATTGTCGCTCAGCCTACAGCAAACTATCGACGTAACATTGCCATTAAAGAGATGGAGAAAGTGATCGATGCAGGGATTAAATTTGATGCAGTCTATGCCCACTCCGACAGCATGGCCACGGGTGCACGCATGGCGATGGAGATGGCTGGTATCGATCCAAAATCGATCAAGATTGTTGGTATCGACTACATTCCCGAGGCGCGCGAGGCGATCAGAAAAGGTGAACAGAGCGCATCGTTTACCTACCCCACTGCAGGTCGACAGGGAGCTGAGGCAGTGTTAAAACTGATTCGTGGCGAGTCACTACAAAAGGAGCAGAGTATTCCCTTTACGCTGGTGACCAAAGAGAATGTTGAACAGGTTGACACCATATTTAAATAACAGACCATCCACTACATGGAGTTTCGAAGGCATTGTCAAAACTGAGCACGCTCAATAGTCGTATCATTCTTATGCTGCTTGCGTCCACCGTTATGGTGCTGGCACTGGTGGGGGGGGTCTTTCTGGTTTTAATTACCAACCTCTCTGAAGACTCTGCTGAGAATGAACTGTCACACGGACTAGAGCTGCTGCAGATTGACCTGAAAGGCAAACGATCTCATCTTATCGACGGGCGTTCTCGCCTGGAAAATGATGCGGCGATCCTTGCATCGACTAATCTTATCTGGAAATACCAGAATATTAATGATTACCAACCGCTACTCTTTGATATCGAAAAAGAGGCGTTGGCACGGCTATTGGCTCGAGATAGTCAGGGGGCTGGTTTCACCTTTGCCGCTATCTATACCGCGGGCGGGGAGGTCGTCTCCTTTTATGATGCCAGCTCCGCTATTACAGGGTATGTTAGCTATGATGATGCGTCAAACCCAGTTGCCATACAGTATCATGCTAAAGGTGGAGACGCTTCCGCTCTGGATGAAATCCCGCTATTCCTAAATGGTGTTGATATGCACTTTGCCCCTGAACAGGGGATTCATTTCAGACTCAACTCGAATGGTAAAAGGCTCATTATGGAAACCAGCTCACCATTGCTGAAGAGGTCGGTAAATGGTGATAAAAATACGATTGGATGGTTAAGGCTTGCGTATGTATTGGATGAAGAGTTTGCTGAGAGTATTGCCAATAAAACAGGTTTAGCATTTGCGATCCATACACCTTCTGTTAGTGATACTAAAATAATGATTGCTAGCGCAGGTTTTAATCCGCGCGATCACAATATAGATGAGATAAATCCGCATGAGGCAATGGATCTGTTGAATTTAAATGACGACGCCCTCCAATCTCAGTTGCGCTATCATCATGTTTCAGATCATTTCACAGGGGCGCTCTCACTAGAGTTGGAATATTCAGGTCTCGTGTCGATTGTTTTTGGCCTAGATAAAGGTGGGTTGCTAACGAGTCTAAAGGCTTTTCAACTAGCAATATTTTGGGTGCTTCTTGTTAGCGGCCTATTGGTTATTCCTATAGGAGTGGTATTTACCCGGCGATCGATATCAAAGCCAATCAATTCCTTAGTTAGTTATGTTGATAAGGTAGGTTATAGTCAAACCAACATTGCTTTCGTGCCCGATGCTATTGCTGAATTTAATTATCTTGGTGAGAGCATGCAAGATATGGTTGAGCGACTCCATGAAAGTCAGCAAGAGAGTATTGATAGTGAAAATAATGTGCGCTTGTTACTCGACTCTGCGGGTGAAGGGATCTACGGGATTGATGCAGATGGATGTTGTACCTTTGTTAATCCTAAGGCGTTGGATATGCTTGGTTATCAATCGGAAGAGTTTATTGGTAAAAATATTCACGACCTCGTCCATCACACACATGGCAACGGTAAGCGCTATCACATTCAAGAGTGCCCTATCTATAATGTAATAAAGAATGATCATCCTTCTTATGTCGAGAATGAACCATTTTGGTGTAAAGATGGTTCTTCATTCCCGGTGGAGTACCGAGCCTATCCGATTCACCGAGATGGAAAAGTAGCCGGTTCGGTTGTTACCTTTTCAGATATTACTGAGCGCAAACGGACTGAAAATAGTTTGCAGCTTGCAAAAAATATTATTGAAAATGCCAATGAAGCAATTATGGTAACAAATAATAAAGGCATCATTGAACAGGTCAATGATGCCTATGTGAAAATCACCGGTTTTAGCCGTGAAGAAGCAGTTGGCGCAACGCCAAAAATTCAGGAGTCTGGGCGACACGACAAAATGTTCTATGCATTGATGTGGAAAGATATTCACGCTACAGGGCACTGGGAAGGAGAGATATGGGATCGCAGAAAAGATGGTGATGTTTTTCCTAAATGGCTCTCAATTACCACCATGTATGATGAACAGGGAAATCCAGATAAATATGTGGGTGTCTTTTCAGATATTACAGTACTGAAAGAGACTGAAAAGGAGCTGGAAAATCTTGCTTACTATGATGCGTTAACGGGCCTTCCTAACCGGGTACTCTTTAAAGATCGTCTTAATCAAGGAATCTATGCGGCCAAACGTGATGGACATAAATTGGCGGCACTCTTAATTGATCTGGATCGATTTAAATATGTTAACGATACTTTGGGGCACGATGCCGGTGACGAACTTCTACAGATTGTTGCCAAGCGGTTGGCCTCATTTGTAAGAGAGACCGATACAGTAGCGCGTCAAGGTGGCGATGAATTTACCATTGTTCTTTCTGAGATTAACGATCCTGAAGACTCATCAATTATTGCGCAAAATATCATCAACAATCTCAAAGAGCCCATTGAAGTGAAAGGTAATATGGTTAATATCGGTGCAAGTATCGGTATTGCAACCTATCCTGATGATGGTATTGACTTCGAACAGTTATTAAAAAATGCGGACCTTGCTCTCTATAAAGCGAAAGATAATGGACGCAATAATTACCAATATTTTTCAACTGAATTGCAGTCATCGGTATTTGATCATATAGCGATGGAAGATGAGATGCTCAAGGGCATTGATGGTGAGCAGTTTATTCTCCATTATCAGCCCAAGATTAATCTTGCAACAAATCGTATGACGGGAATGGAGGCACTGGTACGCTGGAATCATCCCGATAAGGGTTTTGTTCGCCCCGATCTCTTTATTCCCTTTGCCGAAGAGACGGGTTTGATTATTCCTATGGGACTCTGGATCTTTAAGACGGCTTGTAAGCAGTTGGCCGAATTCAATGTGGGGCTCGATGAGCCACTCAAGGTGGCGATTAATCTTTCCGCAGGGCAGTTTAAGCAACGTGGATTGGTCTATGCCATTAAAGAAATTATGGGGCAATATAAGATTAATCCTGAACAGATTGAGCTTGAGATTACTGAAAGCAGTGTAATGGGTGATGTGGACGCTGCTATCGTTACGATGAATAAATTCCGTGACCTGGGACTCAAGCTCTCCATTGACGATTTTGGTACAGGCTACTCATCATTGAGCTATCTTAAGAAATTTCCAATCAGCACCCTGAAGATTGACCAATCCTTTGTTAGAGACCTGACGATCGATTCAGATGATGCTGCCATTGTGCAGGCCATCATCTCTCTGGCGCATAGCCTTGAGCTTGATGTGATTGCCGAAGGGGTGGAGACGCAAGAACAGTTGGACTTCTTGAAATATTCGGGTTGTCAGAACGTGCAGGGTTATCTATTGAGTAAGCCGCTACCGGCAGAAGAGTTTAAGCAATATATTAAGGATAATCTGGGCTAATCCAAACATCTTCGGTATATTAGTGGTTCATCCCTCGCGCCGATAAATTTTATAATAATGTTTGCCCTACACACCTCAAATAGATCGGAGAATCTTCTTCAGCATCTTGCGCAGGTGATTGAGACACAACCGCTTGGCTCTCCCTTTAGCAAAGAGATCTTCCTGATTCAGAGTCAGGGGATGGAACGCTGGATATCGCAACAGCTGGCGACCCACTTCGGTGTTTGGGGAAACTATCAATTCTATTTCCCAGGAAATTTCTTTAGCGAAATTAGCAACCTGTTTGTTGCGGATGAAAAGGGAACAAGCTATCAGCGTGAGCAAATGGTCTGGATCTTTGAGCAACAGCGAGC
>JAOTST010000281.1 GCA_029864785.1 Chromatiales bacterium
GTGCCTCATGAGTCATGGGCGCATCATGATTATGGCTGGTGGCACGGGAGGACATCTCTTTCCTGCGCTGGCGGTTGCGGACTATCTGCGTGAGCGTGGAGTTGAGGTACGCTGGCTCGGAGCCAAGGGCGGAATGGAATCACGACTGGTACCCAAGCACGATTTTGCTATCGACTATATCTCAATTGGTGGTCTGCGTGGCAAGGGTGTGTTGGGTTGGTTACTGGCTCCTTACAAAATCAATATCGCCATATTTCAGGCATTACGACTGATGATGAAATTTAAACCCGATGCGGTACTCGGCATGGGGGGCTTTGTTACGGGACCTGGTGGTGTTGCTGCACTGATCATGGGCAAGCCCTTGATTATTCATGAACAGAATGCGATTGCAGGACTGACCAATCGTCTGCTCTCAAAGATTGCCGATTATGTATTACAGGCCTTTCCCAATGCACTTAAAGCAAATGGTGTGAAGACGGTGGGTAACCCGATTCGCCAATCGATCTGTCAGATCGAACAGTCAGGCGAAAAGAGTGGAACGATCCGACTGTTGATTATCGGAGGTAGTCTGGGTGCCCAGGCACTTAATGAAACGGTACCGCAGGCCGTTGCGCAGCTGGACTCTTCGAGTCGCCCAGAGATATGGCATCAATGCGGTGAGCGTCATATTGATGCAGCGAAAGCAGTTTATGACGAGGCGGGCGTTGAGGCGAAAGTGATCCCCTTTATTGATGATATGGCCGATGCCTATCGTTGGGCCGATCTGGTGCTCTGCCGTGCAGGAGCACTGACGGTAAGCGAACTTGCGGCGGCGGGTGTTCCATCCATTTTGGTTCCTTTTCCCTATGCGGTTGATGATCACCAGACAGCCAACGGCCAGTTTCTTGTGAATGCGGGCGGTGCTGAAATGGTGCAGCAGTCTGAACTTAACTCGGAACGGTTAGGTACCATGCTGGCAAGCTATTGCATGGATCCCGAAGCGGGACGAAAAGCACTACAGAAGATGGCTCAGCAGGCCAAAAATTTGGCAAAGCCAGAATCGACGGCAGAAGTATCAACTATCTGTGCTGGCGCGATGGGCATTCAGTTGAGTGAGGTGGCGTAGATGAATAATTCAGCCTCTACCACCAGACTCAATCAGCCACTGCCGGTCGAGGCGATGGGTTCACTACGCCATATTCATATGGTTGGAATTGGCGGCGCCGGTATGGGTGGTATTGCCGAGGTGTTGCTCAACCTTGGTTATCAAGTTTCCGGTTCTGACCTGCGTGAAAATGTGGTGACGCAACGACTCACATCACTGGGTGCGACGATTCATTTTGGTCATGCCGAAGCGAATGTGAGCGGTTGTGATGTGGTGGTGATCTCTTCGGCGGTAACGGCGGATAATCCTGAAGTGACTGCGGCGCGTGAACATCGTATTCCGGTTGTTCCTCGTGCAGAGATGCTGGCCGAGCTGATGCGCTTCCGTCACGGAATTGCGGTAGCGGGCACCCATGGAAAAACCACCACTACCAGTCTGCTTGCCAGTCTTTTAGCAGAGGGAGGATTAGATCCTACCTTTGTCATTGGCGGTAAATTGAATAGCGCAGGTACTAATGCCCGTCTCGGTGAAGGTCATTATCTGGTTGCCGAAGCGGATGAGAGCGACGCCTCTTTTCTCTATCTACAGCCGATCACTGCGGTGGTGACCAACATTGATGCCGACCATATGGAGACCTATGGTGGTGATTTTGAGAAGCTCAAGCAGGCATTTATTGAGTTCCTGCACCATCTTCCATTTTACGGTATCGCAGTGCTCTGTATTGATGACCCTGTGGTCAGAGAGATCCTGCCGCAGATCACACGCAAGGTGGTGACCTATGGTATCGAATCTGAGGATGCCGACTATCGTGCCAGCGCCATTAGTCAGGATGGAATCATTACCAAGTTTGCTGTGCGCTGCCCCGATTATGCAGTGCCGGTTCCGGTATCAATGCCGATGCCTGGAGACCACAATGTTTTGAATGCGCTGGCCGCAATTGCTGTGGCCTGTGAGCTGAAGGTTGAACCCAATTCGATCAAGCAAGGTCTTGCCAAATTTGAGGGTATCGGACGACGTTTCCAGATGATGGGTGAGGTTACTCTGGCGGAAGGGAATATTTTGCTGGTTGATGATTATGGTCATCACCCTCGTGAGGTGGAGGCTACTCTTAAGGCCGCACGTGCATCGTGGCCTGAGCGTCGTTTGGTAGTCGCTTTCCAACCCCATCGTTATAGCCGTACGCGAGACCTATTTGAGGACTTTACCGAGGTACTCAACAATGTTGATCAGTTATTGATTCTTGAGGTCTATGCCGCAGGTGAAGAGCCGATTAGTGGTGCCGATAGTCGTACCCTCTGTCGTGCGATTCGTGCCCGCGGTCAGGTTGATCCTATTTTTGTCAGTTCACCCGAAGAGCTATCAGCGACGTTGGCAGGTGTTGTTCAGGCGGGTGATGTGGTGTTGACCCTTGGGGCGGGCTCTATTGGTCAGGCCGCACAAGGATTATTAGAAGCGCTTACCTCAGATCAGAATCTACAGTCGAGGGGAGGGAACTGATGATGGCAGCGATGCAACAGTCCCAACTTCGTGGAGAGCTACGACACCATGAGCCACTTTCCGGTTATACCACCTGGCGTGTTGGTGGTGAGGCAAAACAGCTCTATCGTCCTGCGGATCTGGATGACTTGAGCCTATTCCTCAGACAAATTGAAGAGGATGAAGAACTCCACTTTATCGGTCTGGGTAGTAACTTGCTGGTACGTGATGGCGGGATTGATGGCACGGTGATCCTGACCCATGGCATGCTTGATCAGGTTGAACAGATCGATAGTCATCACCTCTATGTTGAGGCGGGAGTTACCTCTGCAAAGCTCTCCCGCTTTGCTGCGCGAGCAGGGCTTACCGGTGCCCAGTTTCTGAGCGGAATTCCCGGAACTGTTGGCGGTGCGCTGGCGATGAATGCTGGATGTTTTGGTAGCGAGATCTGGCCTTTGGTTGAGAGTGTTACGACGATTAATCATCGTGGTGAATTGACTCAGCGTCAGCCAGATGAATTTGAGATTGGTTATCGCAGTGTTAAAGG
>JAOTST010000282.1 GCA_029864785.1 Chromatiales bacterium
ATTATAATCATGCCCCTGTTCAAAATTTCGCTTCTCGGCACGATAGTAGGCCATCGTAGCAATCATCTCATAGCGTTCACGAGGACTAACGTGTGGATGAGCTCTCTTTTTAGCGACTGATTTTTTGGTTACGGCCTTCTTTTTTACTACAGCCTTTTTCTTGCTTACCTGCTTTTTTATTACAGATTTTTTTTTGCTCACCTGCTTTTTTGCAGAACGTTTTTTTATGCTCATATCTCTTTCTCCTTTAGATAGATAAGCGACAAAACAGATAACATCAATCTCTTGATGTCTCTAGCTTCCAAATATCACGATTATATTCTTCCATTGTACGATCTGTTGAAAAGAACCCACTTGATGCGCAGTTCATAATACTCATATTGATCCAGCGCTCTCTATTCTGATAAGCGATAGAGACCTTCTCCTGAGTATCAACATAACTTCTAAAATCAGCAAGCGTCATCCAGGGGTCATTCCTATTTTTTAGTGACTGAATAATGGGATCAAAACAGCCGACACTACAGTCGCTAAAATGGCCGCACTCTAACAGTTGTAAAACGGCTTGTAGATCTGAGTCACTATCGATATAAGTTTGAGGATGATAGTGCTGACGAAGATCTTCAATCTCATCTTCCTTAAGGCCAAACAGGAAGAAGTTATCATCACCAACGGCTTCAAGTATCTCAATATTGGCACCATCATAAGTTCCAATAGTGACGGCACCGTTCATCATAAATTTCATATTACCGGTACCCGATGCCTCCTTTCCTGCGGTAGAAGTCTGTTCTGAAAGATCCGCTCCGGGCGCAATAATTTCCATACTAGAGACGCGGTAGTTTGGAAAGAAGACCAATTTAAGTTTGTCACCTACATCCGGATCATTATTCACAACATCAGCAACAGCATTCACTAACTTAATAATCAATTTTGCCATGTAGTACCCAGGAGCTGCTTTCCCTCCAATCAAAATACAGCGATTGGTCCAACTCTCCGTATCGCCACGCTTAATACGGTTATAGAGATGAATGACATGCAGCACATTTAGCAACTGGCGCTTATATTCATGAATCCGTTTTACCTGTACGTCAAACATCGCATTAATATCAAACTGGACACCGCACTCCTGCATAACCAGCTCGGCTAACCGCTGCTTATTGAGCTGTTTTGCTATATACCACGCCTTCTGAAATTTTCGATGTTTTTTCGTAGTAAAAGATTTAAGCATCTCAATTTTACTTAAATCAGCAATCCAATCTGTTCCTATATTTTCACTAATAAGTCTACTCATTTCAGGATTAGCATGAGCCATCCAGCGCCGAGGAGTCACACCATTTGTTTTATTATTAAACTTCTCCGGCCACATCTCGTAAAAATCGTGAAATAGTCCCTGCTTCAATAACTCAGAATGGATCGCTGCAACCCCATTAACCGAAAAGCTGCCAACAATGGCCAGATAAGCCATACGCACTAATTTCTGCTCACCCTCCTCAATAATTGACATACGTTGCTGGCGTTCGACATCTGCGGGCCAATGAAAGGAGACATCGTGCAGAAAACGTGCATTAATCTCATAGATAATTTCAAGAATACGCGGCATCAATTTTTCGAAAATAGACACTGGCCACTTCTCCAATGCTTCAGGAAGTAGTGTGTGATTCGTATATGCCATCGTTTTGCTAGTGATATCCCAAGCCTCGTCCCACTCCATACGTTTCTCATCAAGTAGAATTCGCATTAGCTCTGCAACGGCTACACTAGGATGAGTATCGTTAAGCTGAAAGACATTTTGAGCAGCAAAATTACTATAGTCAGAACCCTCAACCTGATCCCATCTAGCAATAATATCTTGCAAACTAGCTGAAGCTAAAAAATATTGCTGGCGTAACCTAAGCTCCTTACCGTTTTCACTAGAGTCATTGGGATAGAGCACCATCGTGATATGTTCAGCACTGTTTTTGGCCGCAACCGATTCGGTATAACTGCCGGCATTAAACTCTTCAAGATTAAATTCGTCGGTAGCGGTCGCCTTCCAGAGTCGCAAAGTATTGACCGTATCGTTTTGATATCCAGAAATAGGCACATCATAGGGGATTGCCAATACATCCTCAGTACCAACCCAGCGCCCACGTCCTATTCCCTGATTATCAATAAAGTGTTCTGTACGCCCTCCGAAATGGATCCTTTGGGTATACTCAGGCCGCTCCAATTCCCACGGATTACCATCTCGTAACCAGTGATCAGGCGATTCTATCTGTTCCCCATTTTCAATATGTTGCCGAAACATGCCATATTCATAGCGAATACCGTATCCCAACACCGGGAGCTGTAGGGTAGCGCAACTATCCATAAAACAGGCGGCTAACCGCCCAAGCCCACCATTTCCAAGACCTGCATCATGTTCTTGATCGAGAAGCTCCTCAAGCCTAAGGGCGTAACTGTGCATCGCTTTATCGGTCTCATTGAGAATATCCAGATTAAGCAGATGATTTCCCAATGAACGTCCAATTAAGAACTCCAGAGAGAGATAATAGCCACGTCTTGTTCCCTTTTTTGTATGACGCACCCAGGTATCACGCCAATTACTCATTACCCGATCTCTAATCGTTAAAGAGATGGCCTCATAAAGAAAATAGGGGTTACAGCCCTGAAAACGACCCAAGTGGTGTACTAGATATCGCTGAAAATCATCCTCCAACGACTTGCTATCTGAAGGTAGCCTCTCCATTTGGGGCAACATACAGAGCGCTAGATAGTCATTCATCATTCAATACCATTGCGACATAATCGACATTGTGTTCGATAATATTAGTTCGCATATTTAGATCCCGCCAGTGTCTTGTAGAGAGAAATATACGACTCACTACTATGTTCCCAACTGTAATCTTGAGTCATTGCTGCTTCGACCAAAGTATTCCATCTCGCTTTATCTCCAAACAGTTTTAGCGCCCTATCCACTGCGGCTGCAAAAGATTCTAATGTGGGGCGTTTAAAGTGAAATCCTGTTGCGCATCCCAATTCAATATTTTCACTATTCGCATCAATGACACTATCGACCAAACCACCCACAAAATGAACTACAGGAAGCGTTCCATA
>JAOTST010000283.1 GCA_029864785.1 Chromatiales bacterium
GCAGTACGTGAAGGGGCTATCTGTTATCTTGATGAGGTGGTCGAGGCCCGTAAAGATACAACGGTTGTTTTGCATCCCCTCTCCGATGATCGACGCATATTGCCTATAGAACGTACGGGTGAAGAGTTGGATGCTCCGGACGAATTTATGTTGGTGGTCTCTTATAACCCGGGTTATCAGCATTTACTTAAGGGGATGAAGCCGAGTACTCGTCAACGCTTTGTAGCACTCAGTTTTGACTATCCGGATGCTGAACTTGAACGTGAAATTTTGATCGGTGAGAGCGGTATTGAAGAGATGCTCGCTAAACGTCTGGTCAATCTGGGACAGGCACTACGGGCACTCAAGGATCACGATCTTGAAGAGTCTGCATCAACGCGTCTTTTGATCTACACCGCAACATTGATTAAGAGTGGTTTCGATCCTATTGAATCGTGTCGTGCGGCAATGATAGAGCCGTTAACCGATGATAAGGAGACTATAAAGGCGTTGATGGAGATTGTTGAGGCGACTTTTGGTGGCTAACAACATACTTATCAGGGTCATTAATTGATGACCAACTCTACTCAAAATGGGCATGAAAGTGATTCAGTTGCTGTTCTGGCTGAACTTACTTATTTGGCTAATCTGCTATTGCTTCCGCTCTTCTCATTTATCGCACTGCTCTGGCTATACCGTAAACGAGATAATTATTCGGCGCTGGCGGTTGAGCATTTACGTCAGACTATCTCGGCAAGTATTTGGGGCGGAATTTTGTTGGTTGTCGTTAATCTAATTGTGTTTCTCACAATGGGGTATGACTCGCCCTATATCTGGATGGTTGTGTTGATCTATTTCACCATGGCTCATTCGCTGTTTATCTTATTGGGTGTTGTGGGTCTGTCACGTGCATTGGCCGGCAAGTCGTTCAACTATCCATTTCCCAATCTGATTAAATATTAATGGATACGCTTCAAGATAGACGTTTTTGGTTGCGTCTGGCCTTTTTTATCCTCTTTGTTGTGGCGCCACCGCTTGATATTTTTAGGCTTGATATCAATCTGGGACACTTTATTCTCTTCGGTCAAAACTGGACTTTGGGGTTGGAGGCATTTCAACGAGGAGAGATCTCTCCAGCAGAAGCGGGTGCCAATATTATCTTGAGAGGTTTTATCCCTATTGCATCTATTATCGCTCTGGTTATTGGTGTTTCCTATAAATATGGCAGGCTCTATTGTGGCTGGCTCTGCCCGCATTTCTCTGTGGTAGAGATGATTAATGCGCTGATGCGTCGCTCATTTGGGAAGCTGACTGTTTGGGATCGACAGCAACTGCCGGAGCGGGATCCTGATGGATATGTAGTGAGACCCAACCCTCTCTATTGGATTGTTGTGGTCTCTGCTGTTTTTGGTTTCGCCTTTCTATGGACTATCTCTCTACTCACCTACATGTTGCCGCCGGATGAGATCTACCCCAACCTGTTAAATGGTGAATTAACCCTGTTTCAGCGGAGTTTTCTTATCGCAGGAACCATCGCTTTTATGGTTGAGTTTATGTTTGCTAGACACCTCTTCTGCCGTTTTGCTTGTGCGGTGGGTCTATTTCAAAGCTTGGCATGGATGGCCAATAAGCGGGCGTTGGTCGTTGGATTTCAACGAAAAAGGGTTAATGAGTGTGTGAGTTGTAATGCGTCTTGTGATAACGCCTGTCCGATGCGTCTCAAGCCGCGTTCGATAAAACGCCACATGTTCACCTGTACACAGTGTGGACAGTGTCTACAGGCCTGTGATCAGGTTCAGACGGATAATTCAGATGGTGCACTGATCAATTGGGTGCAGAATGCTGCGGCTCTCGATGTCTCTGATAGAGAGTTTGGTCATGGCCCACAATCCAACAAGAATCCCGATAATACTTCGGAGGGGAGTTGATGGAAGAGTTTGTTGGAAAAATCTGGCACCGTATCATTACTCGTGCAGCTTCAAAAGAGCATGAAGAGGCTGCGGTTGATCTTGCTGAGGTTAAGCATATGGTGGGTATTATGTTCCGTGCCCTTGGTGGTGATGGAGGCTTGCGAGTTGAGGCAGCTAACGCCACCGAACATGGAGCCCGACGCAGCTGGGCAGAACGCATTGCCGGTACCAATACTGATGTAGAGCTTGCATGGCGTGATGAAGAGACGCTTCGCCTACCTGTGCGGATTGCATGCTTTACCGATAGTGAACTTAATAGAGAACTCTATCTCTGGCTGGCTGCGATGGCCGCTGTTGATGATCCGAATATATCAAATAGTGCACAGATGGGTTGGTCACAGCACAACCAGAATTTGGTACAGAAGACTCTTAAACGTTTTCCTGGATTTCGTCACAGATATCAACGGCTGGTTAATGAAACTATCAAATTGCGTCCTGAACCTGCTTCTCTCTCTAATGATGAAGCAGATTTGGAACGAATCATTCAGCAAGCATTGATTACTCCGGGGAGCGTGGAATCACTGCCTGGCGCCAGACGTGCGCCGCAACCGGTCTATCTCTGGCTTCACCCTAATCCACCTGGTATGGCTGTATCAAAACGCACGTTAGATGATGATGCTAATAGTGGTGATGAAGAGGAGGGGGAGAGCAAAGAGGTTGAACAAGAGCGTCGTTATCAAGCCGAAGAGGTTGATATGCCTGATGAGGATAATACTGGCATGCTTGGAATTCGTTTTGAAACGATTTTCAGCTGGTCAGAACTCATTAATGTGAATCGTGATACCGATGATGAGGAGGATGATAATGCCGAGAAGGTTGCTGAAGATCTCGATCATCTGAGTGTTGCTAGTGACGGTAAGAAGAGCTCTAGTCGCTTGCGTTTTGATCTCGATCTCCCATCGGCAGATTTCGATGATATTCGCTTAGGTTCTGGAATACTGTTACCTGAATGGGATTTTAAGAAGGGAATTCTGCTGCCAGATCACTGCCGAATTCAGCCAATGCTGGCTCGGGGTGCAGAGTCGTGTGAACTTCCTCAACATCTGCGTCGTAGTGCTAGAAAGCTGCGAGGACAATTTGAAGGATTGGTGCAGACCCGAACTTGGTATAAGGGGCAGGATGACGGCAGTGAGATCGAT
>JAOTST010000284.1 GCA_029864785.1 Chromatiales bacterium
TGCTGCAACATCGCTTTAACTTCAGCAATAGTTGACTGATTAAGTGGTTCTTCATCCTGACTATTGGCCAGCATCTCTGTCAGGCAATCGACTGATTTAAGCAGAATATTGACTAGCCCCTGAGTTACTTCGCGCTGTCCGTCGCGCAACTCATCCAGCAGTGTCTCCATCAGATGGGTAAATGAGGCGACCTCACTTAGACCAAATGTGGCGCTCCCACCCTTAATTGAGTGCGCAGCTCGAAAGATACTGTTAATCAGCTCATTGTCTGCCGAACCAACATCAAGGTCGAGAAGACCTGTCTCCATGATCTCAAGGCCTTCAGAACTCTCCTCGTAGAAAGTCTGAAGAAACTGGGACATATCGAATCCCATAGCAACCTACCCCAAAACTTTTTTGATAGTTGATAAAAGTTGGTCAGGATTAAATGGTTTTACAATCCATCCTGTAGCACCCGCCTGCTTCCCTTCTGCCTTCTTATTACCCGCTGACTCTGTTGTTAGCATAAGAATTGGCGTGAATTTATAGTTTGGCAAGGCGCGTAACTCTTTAACAAGTGCGATGCCATCCATAACGGGCATATTGACATCACTGAGTACTAGATCAAACTTCGCTTTTTGAGCCTCGGCAAGAGCCTCTTTCCCATCCGCAGCCTCAACAACCGTAAAACCAGCGCCTTTAAGAGTAAAAGCGACCATCTGACGCATTGATGTAGAATCATCTACTGCAAGTATTGTTGCCATCTATATAATCCTTACTAATTTTTTCATACCTAGTTACAGACTAGACTACGACAACATTTTATCAAATGCCACCCAATTTACTCAAAAATAGGATAATAATGGTGCCCATGTGGGCTTTGTAGGACAAAGCCTTACGTAGATTAAGCTACCCTCAACAAAAAGTAGACTTAAACACTCAACAATATATGAAATAAATCTCAATTGAGGTTCGCAAAAAAATCAATCCGATGTATATTGTCGGGCATATAGATAGATAATCGAGAACCAAATAACCCATGCGCATTATCGCGATCATGAATCACAAGGGAGGTGTTGGCAAAACCACCACAACCCTTAATTTAGGCCACGCACTCGCTGCTGCGGGCAAAAAGGTCACCCTGATCGATATGGATCCTCAGGGGCACCTTACGATCAGTTGTGGCAATTCCGCCAATAAGGAGCCTGGGCTTGATCAACTGCTTATGCAGCAGACAACTACCGAAAACATTGTTAGAGACGTTAAACCGAAACTTTCACTCATCTCTGCCGGGCCGAAACTTGCTGAATTTGAGCAACAAAAAGGAGATTCATCCCTAGCTCTTAGGCTTCGAAATGGCATTAAAGAGTATGCTCAAGGGCAAGACTTTGTATTGATAGACTGCCCCCCTTCATCGGGTCTTTTAGTTATTAACTCACTGTTTGCCGCCACAGAGGTTCTTGTGCCAGTCACCGGTGATTACCTTGCACTGCTCGGCTTATCACGCCTGTTGGGAATTTTTAAACACATAGAAAAGGCGATGCAACATTCACTGCCGCTACAGTTTGTCTTAACACGATTTGATGGCCGGCGGAAATTGGCTCGCGGTATCCGCACCAAAATGCTAACCCACTTTCCTGGGCAGGTTCTCGCCACATTTATTCGAGAATCGGTCGCCCTTGCAGAAAGCCCCGGTTTTCAGAAAAGTATCTTTGAATATCAACCCAGAGGACATGGCGCAGAAGATTACAAAGCACTTGCCCAAGACCTTATAAAGAAAAGGATGATGAAAAATGAGCAGTAAAAAAGATAATGTCGATATCGGCTTTGACCCTCTCGCTTGGATGAATGATGGCGACAGTAATGATGCCGCTGAAGCGGTAGCCAAACCATCAACCCAAGCGAGTGCACCAGAAGCCACTGCTGCTGAAGTACCCCCTGTTGAAGCTGTGGCTGCACCCGCTGAAGATATTGTTCAAACGACGGCATCACAACAAACTACGAGTTCAGGTGGAGATTACAGAATCGACCTTGCGGGAAAAATTGATATCGCTAGTGCAACTGAACTAAAACAGGAGTTGAGTGAGGCATTGAATCAGAGTGGCGCGATTATCTTTGATGCGGCTGATGTATCACGTGCAGATGGTGCAGGCCTTCAACTCCTGACATCATTTATACGAGAGCTGGATGGCATCAATCGGGAAGTGGTCTGGGAAAAACCTTCAGAACAGCTTCTTGATGCAGCAAATATTGTTGGACTGACTGAGGTTTTGCACCTCTCTTGAGGTTTTAACCGTTAGAAGCGAGATGAAATAGACCGACGATCGGCCTATTTCATCTCTTTAATGCAGGCACCAAACTCAAACTGATTCGCAATCGGCCCCGTTCTCCAAACAATCTCAACAATCGCCTGTAACGGTGCAATAATGGCCTGTTCTGGAAGTACCTTAAGGTTGAGAATAGCACCAATACCAAGCTCTTTCTCGGCCATAATTTTAAGACCTGATGCACTTAGATCCCGAGCGATTCCACTAAAGGTTCCCGACTCCCCCTCTACCTCAAAGGTTGCCGGACACTCAACACCCATTCGAATAAAATCCCGCTTTTCTGAAAAATCTCCACGTTCAAGCATATATTCCCCCACGAAATGACTGCCAATACCATACCGTCACTAACTGTGCGATCAACCACAATATAGAGACGGCTATCACAATTTGAACATGTGTATTCATCGACAAGGATCAGGATTATTCACCACATCTATATCTGTTAGAATCCTCGCCCATGGATTCAACCAACGCCCCCAAACACACACCCATGATGCAGCAATATCTGTGCATCAAATCCGAGTATGAAAACCTGCTCCTCTTCTACCGTATGGGGGATTTTTACGAACTATTTTTTGACGATGCGGTGAGAGCATCTCAGCTACTTGATATCACCCTTACCGCCCGTGGTAAAACAGCGGGCGAACCGATCCCGATGGCCGGTGTTCCCTATCACGCGGTTGATAATTATCTTGCACGTCTCATTCGCATGGGTGAGTCGATTGCCATCTGTGAGCAGATCGGCGATCCAGCCACCTCAAAGGGGCCGGTAGAA
>JAOTST010000285.1 GCA_029864785.1 Chromatiales bacterium
AGAGCAGGGAATCTTGGTCGTCCCCGCCCAATTTCGCGACAATAGAGACTCCAACGGTTTAAACCATTTCAGACAATGCGATCTACTTGAGCGGATACCTGTGATCTTAAATGAGAAAACCGCCACTTCTAATGAGTTGTACTACTGCCAGGGATATATAGAGTGACCCCCCGTTTTACTTTAAACCAGCGGTGGTTGTGGACAGGAACGACGGTTCTCTCACTATTACTACTCATAACGCTTGTCGGCGACCTAAATCGGCCGATGTTCCATATCGGCAATAGCCTGTCACTCTATACTGGCGAATGGATCTGGTCGAATATCACCCTCTTCGGTGACACGCTCATCATTTTTGCGCTACTGCTCCCCTTTATTGGCAAACGCCCCGAGCTGATCTGGGCTGTACTATTAAGTGCCTGCATCGTCGTGATACCGGTACAACTCAGCAAAGAGTTCATCGACTCAGTGAGACCTGCGGGTCTACTCCCTTTAGATGAGCTACATCTGATCGGCTACGTTGCGAGACATTCATCCTTCCCTTCAGGGCACACCGCAGCCGCCTTTACCTTCGCTTCAGCACTGGCTCTTATGCCCGTAGCTCGCAGGTGGAAGGTTGCCGCTGTGCTCGCTGCGACACTGGTGGGAATATCACGAATAGCGGTGGGCATACACTGGCCTCTAGATGTTTTAGGCGGTGCTTTAGTGGGCTGGTTTGGCACGGCTATGGGATGCTATCTGGCTGCCCGTCTACCCTTTGGCATGGGGACCACTGCTCAAAAAATAGAGGCGGGGCTACTCATACTGTTAACCCTAATCTCAATAGCGATGCACGATGGTGGCTATCCACAGGGTCGAATATTAATCATCACACTTTCACTAGCCATGTTGTTGCTTGCCGCTCCCGGCATTAAACAACTCTTTTTCAACGCTCCTGCGAATAACAAGCCATAGTCAATCAATGAAAAAATATATTTCACTGTTGCTACGCCTTTTGATTACCGGTGTCATTTTCTACCTGATATTTCGCAAAGTCGATTTGCATGAGGTATTCAACACCATGATGCAGGTCAACATATCGCTCATCATGCTAGCGTTGCTATTTCAATTTTTATCCACCTTTATCGCCTCATTCCGCTGGAAACTGGTGATGCAACAGATCGGCTTTGGGAAAAATTTTACGTTTTATCTACGCAGTTACTTCAAAGGCAGTTTTTTCAATCAAGCACTACCCACCAGTATTGGCGGTGATGCGTTGCGAGTGATCGATGTAGCTCGTAATGGTCATCGTAAACGTGACGCCTTTTATGGTGTTGCAGTCGATCGTGGTCTTGGGCTGGTTGGTCTACTGATCTTTAATCTACTAGCCAATATGTTGGCTCCCGATCTGCTGCCGCGTAATGTATTTATTATTCTCAATATCCTTGTGCTATCCGGAATTATTGGCTTCACTATTTTCTACTATCTCAGCCACATTAAGTCGTTAGAGCAGTGGCTGGTAACTCGGGTATTAGTGCGGATATCACAACAACTTGGAGTAGTGCTGGCAGATATCCCTTCAACGCTTAAGCATCTCGGTTTTTCACTACTGATCCATTTGATGGCGCTGCTATCGATCTACTTCATTGGCAACGGCGTGGGACTTCAGTTCGATATACTGACCTACATGGTTATCGTCCCACCCGTTATTTTGCTAACCATCGTACCCATTTCACTGGCGGGCTGGGGCGTACGCGAAGGCGGGATGGTCGGCCTTTTCAATCTGCTGGGTGCCGATCCCACACTCGTAATATCCATGTCCATCATCTATGGCCTTGCATTAATCGTCACCAGTCTTCCTGGACTGGTCATCTACCTCAGCGGTAAGCACCACTTATGAGTGCTACAATGCGCCCTCAAATTTAGCACTGCTCACTGGGGGGAAGACAGTTTCATGAAAATCGATACGATGCGCCAAATCGATTATTACGCCGGAGTGCCGCTCTGCTTTATCTTTACACTGCTATTTAAACTGGCAGGTCTACTTCGTCCATGGCGACGTAGTGACCCCAAAAAGGTGCTGTTTGTTGAACTCTCTGAGATGGGCAGCGCAATCATTGCCGACCCGGCGATGCGTAAAATGCGCGCTAGCGGTGCTGAAATCTACTTTGTTATTTTCAAGAAAAACGCCCCTAGTCTGCGCCTCCTCGGCACCGTGCCCGAAGAGAATCTCTTTCTGATCGAAGAGGATGGACTATTTCCACTCCTATTCTCCACCCTGCGTTTTCTTTTCTGGACGCGCCGCAACAAAATCGACACGGTAATCGACCTGGAACTTTTTTCCCGTTATAGCGCACTGCTCACCGGTCTCTCCGGTGCCAATAACCGCATCGGTTATCACGCATTCCACAATGAAGGACTCTATCGAGGTGAGCTACTCACCCACAAAGTGGCCTACAACGCCCACATGCATATCGCCAAAAATTTTATCGCCCTAATCAATGCTGCACTATCGGAAAAGATGGAGCTTCCCTACTCAAAGACGCTAATCAGTGATGAAGAGATTCAACTGACCAAGCTAAAATTTAGCGATGCCGAACTGGAACCCATGCGGGATCGGATACGCGAAGATTATGCCGAATATGATCCTGCAAAACAGCGTATCGTATTGATTAACCCCAACGCCAGTGAGCTTTTAATACAGCGCCGTTGGATGTCCGAAAAATACGCTGAAGTGATGCGTCGAATTCTCTCAGGGTATGATGATGTTCTGGTGGTGATCACCGGTGCACCAAACGAACGTGAGGAGGCGGCAGAGTTGAAGGGAGAGGTCGACCATGAGCGCTGCATCAACTTTGCAGGACGGGTGAAATTTGCCGAGCTCCCTGCGCTCTATACCCTATCGACACTAATGGTCTCCAACGACTCAGGACCCGGTCATTTCTCCTCTGTGACTAACATGCCTACCTTTGTGATCTTTGGACCAGAGACCCCTGCCCTGTATGGCTCACTAGGTAACTCAACCCCCATCTATGCGGGGCTCGCCTGTTCCCCCTGCGTGAGTGCATCCAACCATCGTAAGACACCTTGTCACGACAAT
>JAOTST010000286.1 GCA_029864785.1 Chromatiales bacterium
ATTTTATATTCGAATTCACCGGTTCGAACATAACGAAATTATTTTTGGATAGAATAATGTGACAGCTTCACAATACGGAAATTAAACGGAATTGGGGGGCGTCAATGGTGTGATTTCTTATCTGTTTTTATGTGTGACAACATTCTATTGAACTAAATATCCCTACCATACCATGAAAATCAGCTCTTAATCATCTTTTAATCAGCCTGATCTTAAATGAGCGGCCTTTCAATTTGCCCTCCCCCAATTTTTTCAGTGCGATATTAACAACCTTGCGATTAACGGCGACATAGGCTCGGTTATCAAAAAGCTGAATCTTTCCGACCTGCTTTCCTTCGATGCCGCTTTTGCCGGTTAAGGCTCCTAGAATATCGCCGGGGCGAACCTTCTGTTTTTTACCTCCATCAATCTGTAGGGTTGCCATTAACGGTTTTATAGGCGAATTACTCAATAGGTTGGATGATGGCAGTGGCTCACCCTCAATGGTTTGGTTGAGGAAGTGTCCTAGCATCTCGACCTTGTAGTGCTCTTTCTCGCTATAGAGTGAGCAGGCGATCCCTTTGCTGCCAGCACGGCCTGTACGGCCGATACGGTGGGTGTGCACATCGGCATCGCGTGCAATGTGGAAATTGATGACAGCATCGAGTGAGTCGATATCAAGACCACGAGAGGCGACATCGGTCGCTACTAGAACGGAGACACTCTTGTTGGCAAACTGCACCAGCGTCTGGTCACGATCGCGCTGCTCCAGATCACCGTGCAGGGCAAGTACACTAAATCCGTAGTTGTGCAGAGCATCGGCCACCTCTTGCGTCTCTTTTTTGGTGTTGCAAAATATTACGGTCGATTCGGGGGTGTGCTGCAACAGCAGCAGGCGTAGTGCGGTCATGCGCTGTTCGTTGTCATTCACCTTATAGAAATGTTGACTAATAGTGTTCTCATCATGAGTCGCATCGATTTTGACCATTTCAGGTTTGGTCATAATACGTTCTGAAATCGACTGTATCTGGCGCGGGAAAGTGGCGCTAAAGAGCAGAGTCTGGCGTTGCTTTGGTGTCTTATCAACGATGGCGTCTAGTGCTGATTGGAATCCCATCTCTAACATGCGATCAGCCTCATCCAGTACCAGCATATTTAAATGTTCTAGATTTAGAGTGCCTTTATTTAGGTGATCTTCAATACGTCCTGGGGTACCTACAATAATGTGGGCACCATGTTCCAGTGAACCGATCTGAGGCCCCAAAGGCACGCCACCGGATAGTGTTAGAACTTTTATGTTGTGGATGGTGCGAGCCAGTCTGCGAATCTCTTTGGCCACCTGATCGGCCAGTTCGCGGGTAGGGCATAGTACTAGTGATTGAATGCGGAAACGTTTGACCTCGAGTTTTTCTAATAGGCCGAGTGCAAATGCGGCGGTCTTTCCTGAGCCGGTCTTTCCCTGTGCGATGACATCCTTGCCGGCCAGAATATGCGGCAGGCTTTGTGCCTGTATCGGGGTCATCACATCATAAGCCAAAGAGGATAGGTTCTTTAGTAGATCTGGGTTTAGCTTAAGGGTTGAAAAGTTATCTGGGCTCAAAATGGTTGTCCTGTATGGGCAAGTGGTGCGTATCACGAGGGGGCATGGGATATGAAAACGGCCCGGGTGATGAATCATGAGGGCTATTTTGTGAATAACCCTATTGTATCAAAAGAGGGAGGGGTATCGGGCTCCCATTTTTATCCTAAAGTGGTTATGCGTTATTTTTTAACTGAGCACGCCGATTATAGAGAGTAGCCAGGGCAGCATAAGTGCAGTCGCCAATGCGGATAGTGCCATGGCAAGTCCAGAGAATGCACCCATCTCTTCGCTAATTTGAAACGCGCGCGCCGTGCCTATTCCATGTGCGGCCATACCCATGGCGAAGCCTTTAACACTGTCATCGGTAATGCGCATCAGCGCAAAAACACGGGTGCCGATGATCGCCCCTAGAATGCCGGTTACAACCACTAAAATGGCGGTTAATGATGGTAGTCCTCCGATCTGTTCAGAGATACCCATAGCGACTGGTGTTGTGACCGATTTAGGGGCAAGTGAGAGCTGTGTTTGCAGTGAAGCGCCCATTAATTGCGCAAGACCAACCGCGCTCAATACGCCGGTAGTGACTCCAGATATGAGCGATATTAATAGGGGAAGCCATAGTTTTTTTAGTTTGGCTGATTGTTGATATAGCGGGATGGCCAACGCAACTGTGGCGGGTCCAAGCAAAAAATGGACAAACTGCGCGCCTTCAAAATAGGCGCTATAGGATGTATCAGTGAGTAAAAGGAACGTGATTAACAGGGCGACGGCAGTGACCACCGGATGCAACAGTGGATTGGCATTCGCATAGATATAGAGTCGATAGGCGATGCTATAGGCCATCAGGGTAATGGTTAGCCCCAATAGTGGTGAGGTTGATAGATAGACCCAAATTGATGCTAAGTCGGAGTCAGCCATCTTTTTTCACCTCTTTTGCGAGAAGATGGTTACTCCACTGCATTATTGCCGCAGTCACCATCAAGGTAATCATTGTGCTGAGTACCAAGGCGACCGTGATCGGCATCCATTCGCTAATAATTCGATCAAAGTGGGTGATCATCCCTACGCCTGCAGGCACAAAGAGCAGTGACAGGTGGCTTAATAATGCGCTAGAGGTGTGATCTACTGAAGCGATAGAATTGCCACGTAGTAGTAATGTTAAAAAGAGCATGATCATACCTAGTACAGGGCCGGGCACCGGAATATGTAGCAGTAATGCACTGACTTCACCGGCTAACTGGTAGATGAGAAGTATGGTGATGCCATTTAGAAAATTCATGTGATGAGATCGATCGTCTAGCTATTTTGACAAATAGTGTAATTAAAAGGGGTTCTGTTTTCAGGTATTTCTTAATCGGTTAAAAAGTTTTCTGATGGAAATCAGAGAGATAATAATAACGATTAATAGTAGAAAGTTGATGGATTGATGCGATATTTTTTTGGGTCAACCGCTGACTTAATGAAGTCGTTACTGGTCTCAAGATCGAGCTCATGAATCGGAGCGTAG
>JAOTST010000038.1 GCA_029864785.1 Chromatiales bacterium
CTCATAATGGTAAACTTCGGCATGCCTTTCTCGAAGGCTACGAGATTCATTTTAATTTAACAATCTGAGATATTGATTTGCACCCTTCTAGAAATTCAAAACGACACAGCAGTGGTGTGGTCACGATTATGGCGATGTGTGTATGAGTGAACCCATACGCCTCGATAAACGTCTAGTTGATATGATTCACTGCACGCGTGCTGAGGCACAAAAGTACATCAAGGGCGGCTGGGTTCGGGTTGATGGCGAGGTGGAGATGCGCGCCAATTTGAAGGTGCAGGATCAAGACGTGGCGTTAGATGCCGATGCCTCGCTCGAACCTATTCCGCCGGTCACTATTCTGCTGAATTTTCCGGCGAGGTTTAATGAAAATGAGCCTGATGCGCCACTGCAACTGATCATCCCTGAGAACCACTCTGAGGATGATGACTCCGGTATTGATATCATCGATGACCACTTTTATAAACTCGAACCCACCTCACCGCTTGAAGAGGGTGCCACGGGGCTGATGGTCTTTACCAAGGATTATCGGGTGGTACGCAGACTGGTAGAGGATGATAAGAAAAACGAGCAGGAGTACGTGGTTGAGTTAAACGAGGAGATTGAGCCCGAACAGATTGAGAAGCTCAATGCGACGATGAAACAGGGTAGCTGGCCGTTGCCCAAGGCTAAGGTGAGTCAACAGAGCGAAAAGCGGCTGCGATTTGCACTTGCCTATGTGCGGCCGGGGCAGATTGAATATATGTGTCAAAGTGTTGGGCTTACCGTTGTATCGATGCGACGTATTCGAATAGGCCGTGTGTCTATGGCGAAACTGCAGCCTGGTCAGTGGCGCTATCTTCCGAAGGATTTTCTATTTTGATTTCAGACTTTCTGCTGCGTTTCATTAAGGGATTAAAAACTAGATTCAGTGCCAATGAGAATCGGGAGGATTTTCTTCGGATTTTTACAAACCGAACAGAACATTACGCGACTCAAATCGATAAAATTACGATTAGTGGTCTGCCCGCTTATGAAGGGCATGGACGTGAAGTTGTGCTGGTCGATGATCGTAACTTGCATCATGCAGTCGGCGATCTTATGAAGCAGCGTTATGTGGGCTTTGATACGGAGTCTAGACCAACCTTCCGTAAAGGTGAGGCCAGCCATGGTATTTCAATTATTCAGATCTGTTCGTCAACCCGCTGCTATCTTTTTCAGATGCGCAATATTACGGAGATTGCTCCATTAGCGAAAATTATTGATAACCCTAAAATTAATAAAGTGGGTGTCGGTCTTAAGGGAGATTATAGCCAGCTAAAAAGTACCTTTCATTTTCATCCTGCGGCATTGGTTGATTTGGCGCCTATTTTTAAAACATTTGGCCGCAAAAATGATGCAGGTTCCAAACAGCTCGTGGCACTGGTGATGAATCAAAGGTTACGTAAAAGTAAGCGAGCATCAACATCTAATTGGTCGGCTGAAAAGTTATCTGCGATGCAGTTGGAGTATGCCAGTGATGATGCTTTTTCTAGTGTGGATGTCTATCTAAAGTTAAGGGATGAATTTAAGCCGTATGCTGAATTATTAGATAAAAAAATGTTGGATGCATTAGATCTATAGAGGTAATAACCTTATTTCTCCTATCGATCAATCTTCTTGTGCTGCTTGGGAGGCATGAACCTTTTCTGCTGCGTACCACTGATTTGTTCCCTCGACCGCTTTGGATATAAATTGATCAAAGTAGGGCATTAAATCCCCAACATCTTTGGTCTCTGTTCCAAGGCGAAATTCAAACACCGAAACTTCAGGTTCGTTTCCTAAAAATACGACGCTATAGGTAATAGGTTCTCCTGCCTTGTTCGGGTGGTCGTAAACCCCGGAATGCTCAAAGACGTTATCATCCAGAGACTCAATCAGCGCGGTGAAGATAGAGCCATCGTTCTCACTCACTACTGAAAACTCATCAGCAGGAAGGGTTCCACTTCCTTGGCGGCTGATGCGCCCATCCTGGTCAAATAGCATTGAGAGGGCGCTCTGATCATTGCTGACAATATCGATGCGAATTTTTTGAACTTCTGTTTTGTTCATAATGAAATAAGGCGACGAGTCTAACTTAATTCTGCATTGTGATAGATATTTTGCACATCATCATTATCATTAAGAAGTTCCAAAAAACGCTCAAATTGTTCTACATCATCTCCCTTGATGGGAGTCGTGTTGTGTGGGATAAATTGAATTTCATCCACATCAAAGTCGATCTCTCCAAAGGCCTCTAGTAGCGCCTGTTTTGCCTTGCCGTACTCGGTATGGGGTGTAAATACAGTAATGATGCCCTCTTCATTTTCAATATCGGTAACATCGACATCTGCCATGAGCAGAGCCTCAAGAACCGCATCTTCATCGTCATTTTTGAAGGCAAGAATGGTTGCGTGATCAAACATATGAGCGACAGCGCCTTGGGTGCCGATTTTTGCCTTGGTTTTAGTAAAACACTGGCGTACATCAGCGAAGGTACGGTTGGGATTGTCCGTCAGGCAGTCAACAATCACCATGCAGCCACCTGGACCATAACCTTCATAACGGGCAGGAGAAAAATCTTCACCGCCCCCACCTTTGGCCTTCTCTATTGCCTTATCAATGACATGGGTGGGAACCTGGTCTTTTTTGGCGCGCTCTATCATTCCGCGTAATGCCAGGTTTCCATCAGGGTCTACACCGCCAGCTTTGGCACAGACATAGAGTTCACGACCATATTTACTGTAGACCTTTGCTTTGGCATCGGAGGTTTTAGCCATTGATTCTTTACGGTTCTGATAGGCTCTGCCCATTGCGTTTCTGCTCCGTTAAAAGTGGGGGAAAGAGTGAATTTTACAGGGATGCCTTTCTATAGGGAACCTTTATGACAAAATTGATTCTTATTCACGAACCTAACGTGCTGATTTTACAGTGCAAATCATGCAAATTGTGATTACAATGAAATTTATAGAAAAAGAAAAAATATTATTTTGAATAATCGCTCTGATAGTCCAAAGAGTTCCCACAAAAAGCGAACGATACTTTTCGCATTTATATAGAGTGTTAGCACTTGAGAACAGAAGCATTGCTTCCTAATAACTCCCAAAATAATTTTGCGGATAATAGAGCCATTCCATTAAAGATATGGTTAGCAGTATTGTCGGTCATTTTGTTGGTATTTTTTATGGGCTACCTGACTGATCGGGTCGTGAGTGAGATAGAACAGCAAAATATCAGGGCGTCAGTTATTGATAATTTGGGGACGATACGCGCAAAACTGGAGGGAACCGTTAGCAACAATCTTATGATTGTTAGAGGATTGGTGGCGGAGGTGATCGATGAGCCGTACCTTGCTCAAGATCAATTTTCTAAATTTGTCCATAATTTGATGAGGGTGGATAGCCAGCTGCGCAATATTGGCGCAGCTCCAGGTCTGGTCGTTTCAATGATGTATCCCCTTGCCGGAAACGAAGCCGCTATAGGAATCGACTATAGAACACATCCTCAGCAGCGAGAGGCCGCCATGCGTGCGGTTAATAGTGGTCAAATGGTTATCGCTGGGCCGGTGAATCTGGCTCAAGGGGGGAGAGGGTTTGTGGCCAGACTCCCTGTCTATCTACCATCAACAACGACTGAAAAAGAATTATGGGGATTGATCTCCGCTGTTATTGATGTGGATAAGGTCTATAAAACGGCGGGATTGACCGACCCTTCGTTAGCTCTTGATGTAGCTATTCGTGGCAAGGATGGTCTGGGATCTCATGGCGCGATATTTTATGGGGATGAAAACCTTTTTGAGGGGCATAAAAACGTTATCCTTAAGGTCACCTTGCCGAGTGGATCATGGCAGTTGGCGGCAAGACCTCAAGGAGGATGGAACACAGATAATCTTTTTAGGGATTGGATAGTTGCGGCCACTCTTCTATTTGCTCTGATACTGGCATCACTTACATTTTCATGGATGAGAAACTATGAAAGAAGGCGCGTCGTTGAAAAAGAGCTGAGGAATCATCATGAGGAGCTTGAGGCGCTTGTAGCGGTAAAAACAGCTGACCTTCAAAGTGCTAAAGAGGCGGCTGAAGAGGCCAACCATGCCAAGAGCTCATTTTTGGCAAATATGTCGCATGAATTGCGGACGCCAATGCATGCGATTATTAATTTTTCTAGGATGGGTGGGAAAAAATTTGATAGCGTGCCACCGGATAAACTAAAAGAATTTTTCGAAAATATCAGTCAAAGTGCCGATCGTTTATTGCTGCTCCTTAATGACCTGCTCGATCTATCCAAGTTGGAAGCTGGACGCATGGAGTTGGATAGACACCGATATGATGTGAGGGCTGTTCTTAATGTTGGTGTCGGTGAATTTCGTGAGCTGGCTAAACTTAATTCGATAGAGATCAATTTGGAAGAAAGCAAAATAGATCTAGTGACACGCTTTGATCAAAATAAGTTACTACAGGTGATCCATAATCTTCTCTCTAATGCCATTAAATTTTCACCTGACGGAGGGGATATTTTTATCTCATTTGACCAAGGTGAAATTAAAATAGAGGCGAATGAGGACGGCGACCAAATGGTTAAATCGATCATGTTCTCAGTATCAGATAGTGGGATAGGGATTCCTGAAGATGAGCTTGAAGGTGTTTTTGATAAATTTGTTCAGTCAAGAAAAACACATAGTGGCGCCGGTGGAACGGGTCTGGGTCTAGCAATTTGCAAAGAGATTGTTGAGAGGCATGGCGGTACTATATGGGCAGAAAATAGTGAAGCAGGATCTCGATTTACTGTTGCTCTTCCTAGAGAGTGATTGTTAGTAACTCAAAGGGCTTAAAATTTAGAGATAAATTTAACAATTTGTCGGCAGATGTAAATTTTCTGATGATGTGGTAGATTTCATCGCTAGGTGAAAAATTAATCGATAAATTTCACCGTACCATAAATAGACTTGATCGCTGTGATCAAGGGCGCTTAATGATAAGGACTATAGAATGAAAAAACGGATACTACTTATTTTACTCTCCTTCGCGGTTATTTCTTGCGGAGAACAGGTAAAAGTTGACAGAAATGTAATGAAAAATATTAAGACGGTTGCTGTCATCTATACGATAAAGGCTAAGATTGCTCATCGTGATGATTCCCGTGAGGATGACTCTGACTTGGGGGCCTGGCCTGCAAACACGAGTGCCTATGGATTTGGTGAAAATGCCGCTAACTTGGCATTTCCAGAGTTATTGAATGAATTGAATAATCAAAACTTACCTTTCAAGGTTTTGACTGTTAACCAATTAAAGGCAAACGCAGCTTTTATGGCGTTACAGCCTGAAGTGAAGGTTAAGGATGCAAGCGATGAGGTGATGAGAGCAGCATTGACCTCTGTAAGTTCTGATAGCGGAGCCTCAGGCCCAACCGGATTTGTTCATCTGCAACTTCCTGATGAATGGGAAGACGATGGAAATGCGCTTACAGGCGAGAAGGGTGAAATGGCGTACATAAAGAATGCGATAAAGGCCTTAGGTGTTGATGCTGTTCTGGTTATCTCTGACCGTGGCGCTTCATACCAGTGTCGTGCGGCCTGTATTTTAGGCAATGGTGATGCCACTATGGGCGGCGCTTTAAATACGGCATTAGTCAGTAAAAGCGGTTCGATTCTCTTTAATTTAAACAGTTGGTTTGATGGCTCGTCTCACGCCCTAATGGCTCGTTATATCGTTAATCCATTGCAGCGTGATAAGCTCTACACACAACACGGCATCAATACAGCGAAGAATTTTGCGCAAACATATCGTGAAAGCATGATGTAATATTAATAGCGAACTATTAATAAACTGAAATAGACCCCGCGTTCTTTTAAGAGCGCGGGGTTTTTATTATTAATAGCGCTAATACTAGCAAGAAAGAGTAACTCTAAATCTGTTAAAATCGTCATCAAATTAGGCAGAAGGCTATTGTGGCTCAGATGCAAATTAAGATGGAACATGCTCGTGACTAATAACGATATACTTCGACGTATTCGCTACACCTTTGATTTTAACGATAAAAAGATGATCGCCGTGTTTGCTTTGGCCGATTGTATTGTCACTCGTGAGCAGATTAGTGATTGGCTAAAACAGGATGAAGATCCCGCATTTAAGGAGTGTGATGACACGTTGCTGGCAACTTTTCTGAATGGCCTGATTATTTTTAAGCGGGGTAAAAAAGAGGGGCCACAACCTGAGCCCGAGAAGCGCCTGACCAACAACATTATCTTTAGAAAATTAAAAATCGCATTAGACCTGCAAGCCGATGATATTTTAGAAATTCTGGATCGGGCCAATTTTAATATTAGCAAGCATGAGCTCAGCGCCTTTTTCCGTAAGAAGGGGCATAAACACTATCGTGAATGTAAAGAGCAGATTCTGCGTAAATTTTTAAAAGGTACGCAGCTGAAGTATCGAAAAAGTTGTGAGCCAGAAAGTGAACTAGAAGATGAGCCGAAAGATGAAAGTGTCTGGAAGACAAAACCTAAGGCTGAGCCGAAACAAAAACCGAATACGAAGCCTGCGGTAAAGTCTAAGCCCAAACTCTCTCTGCAGAAAAAATAGCGCTAGCGATTCACTTTTAATGATGATTATGATGACGCGTCTATTTTTATTAACGTCACTTATGTTGGTAATAAGCGGGATCAGTGCTGCAGAGAATCGTACTGCGATTGAAATTGTTAAAAAGCGATGCTCGCTTTGTCACGGTATTGATGGAGAAGCGTCCAGCACGATATATCCCCGGCTAGCGGGCCAGAATGCCGCATACGTAACCAAACAATTAGGCGACTTCAAAAGTGGTCGTCGGCAGGGAACGATGAATGAGATGGCGGCGGATCTAACGCCGGATGAGATGGTTGCGCTGGGTGAATATTTTTCGGCTAAGCCAACATTGACGCATCGGGTGCGTAATAAAGATTTTAGTGCTGTTGGATACTATCTCTATCACAATGGGAATAGCTACTCTGATGTCCCTGCCTGTGAGTCGTGTCATGGTGTTGATGGCAATGGGACTACAAAGCTCCCGCGTCTTGCAGGACAACACAAGCGCTATTTGATGGCACAACTGCTCGACTTTAATACCCGTAAACGTACTAATGATAATGCGGTTATGCATTCCGTGGCCTCAAAACTGACGGAGTTGGAGATCAATGCGCTGGCTCTCTATATTAGCGGGATGTAACGAGCTGATATTTTTTCAAGAAATGATGGCTGCATAAATGAACTCTACCGATGTCATTATCATCGGCGCAGGAGCCGCAGGGCTGATGTGTGCCATCGAGGCAGGCAAGCGTGGCCGCAAGGTAGTGGTGCTGGATCATGCCCGTAAGCCGGGAAATAAAATTCGCCTGGCCGGTGGTGGCCGCTGCAACTTTACCAACTACGATGTTACCGATGAACACTACCTCTCTCACAATCGCCACTTTGTAAAATCGGCACTGAGTCGCTTTACCCAGTGGGATTTTCTGGCGATGGTGCAGCGTTACCTGATCCCCTTCCATGAGCGCGATCACGGACAGCTCTTTTGCGATGAGAGCTCCAAGGATATTCTAGACATGCTACGTGCCGAGTGTCGTGATGCCGGTGTCGATATTCGTCTCAATACCCCCGTCAATAAAATATCTAAAAATCCTGACGGTAGTTTTGCCCTGCGTTGTGATGGGACAAGTTGGCAATGCGAGTCGCTAGTGGTGGCCACAGGTGGCCTCTCGATTCCTACGGCGGGGGCGAGCCCCTTTGGTTATCAAATTGCCGAACAGTTTGGGATTAAGGTGTGGCCACCATCCGCAGGGCTGGTTCCGTTCACGCTGTCACCGGAAGATAAAGCGTATATCGCACCGCTATCAGGCATTGCTGTAGATGCATCGGTGAGTTGTGAAGAACATCATTTCCGTGAAAATATTCTATTTACTCACCGTGGATTAAGTGGCCCTGCCATCTTACAGATATCCAATTACTGGCAGCCGGGACAGAGTATCCATATCGATTGGCTTCCTGATATTAATGTAATCACCGAACTGACTGAAGCGGCACAGAAACATCCCAAGCAGCAGTTAAAAACCTTTATTGGTCAAATGTTGCCACAGCGATTGGTGGCACTGTTGTTGCCCCAAAATTTGGCAACCAAATCATTGTTAACATTGAATGATGTCGAGATGAAGCAGACTGAGGCGTCTCTTAAAACATGGAGTATCAAACCGGCTGGTACGGAGGGATATCGTACCGCTGAGGTCACTCGTGGCGGCGTTGATTGTGATGCGGTTTCATCTAAGACGATGGAAGTATCGAAAGTGTCAGGGCTATTTTTTATTGGTGAGGTGCTGGATGTGACCGGTTGGCTGGGGGGCTACAATTTACAGTGGGCATGGTCATCAGGTTGGTGTGCTGGGCAGTATGTCTAGTTGGGTTAGAAAAATTCTACCACGCCGGTTTCTAGAGAATATTCAGCGCCTACGATAGAGAGTTCTCTATTTTCGATCAGCTGCTCGAGTATCTGTGACCCATGAGATAGCTGATTAACCGAGGCTCGGACATTGGCTCGGGTTGCGTGACTAATCAGAGCCTCCGTCTGTGTCCACAAATCGGTGTCTCTGAAAGACTCTACAGATGGACGGATACGGTTGACGATCGACTTAACATTTCGTGACTGCTCGCCTGTTGGGCGCTGCATCTCATCGACAGTGGCACGAACAGCTCCACAGTGGGTGTGTCCCATGACCACCACCAGACGGCTTTTAAACTGTTCAGCAGCAAACTCAACACTACCAACTTGTGATGGGGCAACGATATTGCCGGCGACTCGAATCACGAATAGATCGCCTAACCCCTGGTCAAAGACGATCTCTGCCGGAACTCTGGAGTCAGAGCACCCAAGAATGATGGCAAAGGGCTCTTGACCCGATGCCAGTTCATTGCGTTCGGCATGGCTGATCGAAGGTTCAACACGGCGGGTTCCAGAGACAAATCGCTGGTTACCCTCTTTGAGTCGAGTTAACTCCTCTAATGCTGTGATCATATCGCTCTCCTAAATCCTGTTTTGACAACTGTAATCAGGAGAACCATCGGTTGTCAAAAATTTTCACTTAATTAATAAGATACCGGCTAGCATGCTTTAAACTTATTTAAATGCGGTGTTGAAAAAATCGAAAAACAACCACATAACGATCGAGGATGTCACCAGCGTGAGTAGCATAACGGGTGTCCCTTTACGGAACCAGACTCCCGGTGTGATGCGCATGCTTTCGTCCCCCGTCTCTTTGGCAAGACGTTCGGAGAGGGTCACGATGAAGACGTTAGCGGTAGAGCCCAAATGGGTACCATTACCGCCCATGCCCACCCCGATGGCCAGTGACCACCACAGCGGGGTGACATTGATCCCCTGCTGTTCCATGCCGAGAATAATGGGAACCATTGCCGCAGTAAAAGGAATGTTATCGATCATTGCAGAGAATATTGCTGAAGCCCACATGAGTACCAGTGCAGCCATTAGTAGATCCGACTCAACGAAGGGGCGTATATATTGTCCAAGATACTCAAGGAAATGGCTGTTTTGAACACCACCAACAAGGATAAAAAGAGAGATAGAACATTAACA
>JAOTST010000287.1 GCA_029864785.1 Chromatiales bacterium
ATACAATTATCATCCGAGGAATAATACGCTTGGTAGAACTTGAAGTCATCTCTAGAGCTATTCAGGCATTTCTCTTCAATGATTTTCATTACCTGTAGTTTATCTTCCTCCTTACTATTGATGCCGAAAATTATCCCTTTTAACGAGGAAAAGTCATACGTTAACGTTCGTCTATCTTTTTCCGATAGATCTGTAATACTGCTATTAAGGATTAATCTGTATTCATTTTCATATTCCCAGTCCTTCGATTTAATCTTGATATCTCTAATAAAGTTTGACCAATAGTTGGATCGCCATGCATTCTCATCAGCATTCATTTCATGTGCGCAGCTATTCAAGTTTTTATTTTCATCTACATACCACATTTTATTTAACACGGGGATAGGTAGGCTTCCTATTGATGTGAAAAAATCAATTTCACCAAACCCTTCTTCATAATCGATAGAGTGAAGTTCCATTACGTTCTTTCCGTAAGATGGACCGGAGCTACCCCATCCAGTGATTCCATTAAGCTTAATATATCGTTTGTCTTCAATGAGGTCTGAATCAAAAATCAGGCACATTCCAGTGTGATTATCCCCATAATGACCCCAGACAGACGAATTCTCACACTCAGACATGAAGCAGGACGTATACCATTTCGGAAAGGTTATCTCCTTGAGACGCTCTAGGTAGCTTGAAGAAAATTCATTCATGACAAGATTTCTGTTTGGTTTGCTCTGGGAAATATCTCCATTGTGTTTGTTTATCAAATATGTTTGCTCTTTCAGGTGCTTTTTTGCGGTGAATATTTTCGTGACAATCGATTCTTCAGACTCACCGATGGCAATTGATTTTTCTAGTATTCCAATAAAATCATTAGTAACAATGTCGTGAACAAGAGCATAACAGTCCTCATCCAATCTATTGCTTTCTTGTGATAGGTTTTCTTCAATATATACATCAAAAATAATTTTTATGGCTGGTAAATGTATACAGTCAAGATAGAAGTTAAGCTCCTCCCTTCTGACAGGTGTGCTTCTACTAGATATTGACCCAATAAAAACTGATATATCACTATGCTTTAAAAATCGCTCTTTGATCTTTCTGAACAACTGCTTATAAGTTTCTGTCGGGAGGTCTTCCGTGCTACCAAATACTGGAATATCATTCGCAGTCATTCGATGGTCTTCACCAGATATATGAAGTAAGCAGGTTAGTCTTTCAAGACAAAAAAGATAATGTGAAAATAGATTTTCCCTAGCAATTAAGTCTCCTCTCCAAAAAATATCCCTATACCCTTCCATAGGGTCATTCAGCTGCTCAGGAGGTGCGAAGTATATTGTTTGCTTCTCAAGCTCATTGTAACCATCAAGCAAATTGGTTGCTGAGCGGAATCTATAAAACGATTTTGACATTGACTTCCTTCTCAATACTTATAGTGTGTAACGGTGCTAATCAGCCGCGCGGCTTTTTGCGTCGGCTGAATTAGCCTTGTTGGGCAATGGTGTTGCTTTTCCCATCTGTCCCATGTTCATGACTCCTTCAGTTTTTCCTGCCGATTGTAACACTTCACGAATGGCTTTAATAACCGATTCGGGTTTTTCTTTAGGAATATCATGCCCACTGTCAACCCAGACTTGTTTAGAGCCTGTATAAAGATTAACGATATCTTTTCGTTTTTCGTTTGCATCATCAGAAATCGTTGATTTTTCTTCCATGGGCCACAACGCGCTCAATACGATCACTGGCTTTCCCGTAAAGGATGGTAAGGCCAATACTTCATCTCCAGTTATATTTATCAAATTCAGTTCTTCTTTCGCGGTTGAAGACAGGTAGCTCAGAAAAGCTAAGCGAATCCAGGCAGGCCAGTTATCAATGCTTCCTTTACCTTTGAAATGGTTTGGATGAGTCGAATCAACTAAAACAAGTCCGGTTACTTCTTCAGGATATCGACGCGCAAATAGCTGCATGTATAGACCGCCAAAGGAGTGGCCCACTAAAACATATGGAGGTTTCAACCCGTTGCTCCTAAGAAGTGACCTCAGCTCGTCAATAATGTGAAGCCCATCGCGCAGTGTAGATACAGGATCGCTGCGTCCGTAGCCTGAACGATTATAGGCAAAAGTGGTGGCCTCTCTTGAGATCTCTGGTACGATTTTATTCCACGAATTCATTTTTCCATCTAAACCATTCTCAAAGACCACAATAGCAGATCCATTATTGTTTCTGATCAATGAATATTCAACCTGATGATGATCAATAGATTCAATTTTTTCATGAGGAAGATGGGATGCACATCCGAATACAAATAATGTTAACAAGATATTTAAATAGGTAAAAATACAATTGAAACTTATGTTACTCATAGAATTAATCCTGTCTGCCCAATGTTTCGGGCGAGACGCTGTAAACCGCAGGTTTGACCGTCGAACTCGACCATGTTTTTTGGGTATTCACATTAATATTGTGGATAAAGTCATGGCGTATATACCAACTGGTAAGGCAATAAACCCCAACCCCACCGCCCATCAAATCGCACAGATGAGACCCATCAGTAAATTCCCGGAATCAACCGATAGCGCACGCTTCGCGCATAGTCGCGATAGCCCGGCAACTCGTCCTGTAGAGCCTGGTCTTCCAGCATCGTTCTAATCACAGCGATGATTAGCGCTACCGCCACCGGAATAAGTGTCCACATCGAGCTTAAGGCTAGCACCATACCTGGGAGTGCCAACACATTTCCGGCATAGCCCGGATGTCGCACCATTCGATAAGGGCCACTGTCACAAACCACATGCCCTCGATCCGTCTGGATACGCACCACGCTTGAGAAAAAGCGGTTCTCTGCCAATGCCCACGCAGCGAAAGCGTATCCGAGCGAGATCAAGAGGAAGCCGAGCACAATGAGCCACAGCGGAAATACGGGTGACCAGCCAAAACGATGATCCAGCCCGGCCACAATAACCAGTGGGAAACTCAAACTTAGCGCCATCAACGGCGCAAGTACTTTATCCCAAGCTTTAGCACTTTGGGCCTTCTCCATATTTTGTCGTTCGGCCATCAATCCCGGATGCCGCC
>JAOTST010000288.1 GCA_029864785.1 Chromatiales bacterium
GATGCAGCAACAGACAATGCTGATTAATGAGTACCGTCTTTCACCAATCGATCCCAACCATCGTAAGATGCTTGAGGGTGAGATGGAGAAATTTTTCTTTGGTGGTGGCGAAGGCTTTAAGCCACCCGGGCAGTAAGCGCTATCTAGGAGAGTAGAATGAATAACCAAACAAATACCTATTTTGGTTTTAGTGTGATGATCGTTGTGGCTGTAGTGGCACTGAATATTGCGATTTCGACATTGATGTGTGGTGTGCTGAGTACCGCTACTGCAGCGGATATAAGCGCTGAGGCAACCAATGCGCGTATAGCGCCTGTTTCCATGCTTAATACGGGAGGTGCAATTGCGGCTCCGGCGCCTGTTGTTGCGGCGGCTTCGACAGCGACACGTTCGGGTGAAGAGATCTACAGCAGCACCTGTATGGCGTGCCATGCAACGGGTGCTGCGGGCGCTCCTAAGGTGGGTGATAGTGCGGCGTGGGCACCACGAATTGCCACAGGTCTCGATGCGCTGGTAGCGAGTGCAACCAAGGGAAAAGGCGCAATGCCTCCCAAGGGAACGTGTGCAGTCTGCTCAGCCGATGAACTCAGATCTACTATTGAGTACATGACCTCGAAGAGTCAGTAGCCCTGAAAATATGTCATTAAGAAGGGGGCTTTTATGCCCCCTTTTTGTTAACAACTCCCTTTCAACACGGGACAATATGTGCATGAAAACAATCCTGTTTCTTACCCTGTTCTATCCTGCCTGGCTGTTTATTAAACTGGCATGGCAGTTGGTGCGCAGACGGATCGATCGCCACGACTAATCACTCCAATATCGCCCTCATTATGAGGATGAAATGGCCGCCCTCTAGTGAGAGATACCTTGGAGCTAAAGGATGGGGACTCCACACAAGGAGAAAAGGTTGCTAGTATCAACAGCCCAATGATAAAAAGAGGCTGAGCAGGACGATTGATGAGTCATCAGCAAAATAGCGGCGTGGATATTCTGGCAGGACAGGCCAAGGTGCTTTTTGGTAGCGCCTACTCGGCCGGAGTGGCCAATATGGGGACGGCGCTGGTCTTCTATCTGCTTATCATGCAGAGCAACATTGGTGGTTACGCCTCTATCTGGTTGATCGTGATGCTGGCTATTTCTGTAGCTCGCGTGGGAGTTGGGATTCAAGGAAAGAAAAATAGGCTTAAAGAGCGGACGGAGCCGCTGCTTAGACGTTATTTTGTGATCATTCTGCTTTTGGGTTTTGGTTGGGGCTTTGTACCAATCATGCAGTATCAGGTGGGTATTCCAGAGATACGGGATTTCTCTTTTCTGATCTATTTAGGTTTGATCGCCGCGACCATCTCGACCCTATCGGCATGGATTCCGGCCTTTGTTGCCTTTGTTTTGCCGCAGTTCACTATTCTGATTGGCGTGTTGATGCTGGAGCAAAATACGTTTAGCTATTTTGCCGCTGTGGCGATGGCTATCTTTACGCTGTTGATGCTGGTGTCAGTGAAGCATATTAACAGAAGGCTGATCGAGACACTGGCGTTGAAATCGGCAAACCTGAGGCTGATTGAAGATCTTAATGGTGAGATTGTTCGGCGGAGCGAGGTACAGAAGGAGCTGGAGAGACATCAGGCTGAGTTGGAGGGGGCGGTTGATGAGCGCACGCGTGAACTGGTGGATATTAATGAGAGTTTGCAGAAGGCGGCCGATGAGCGTCAACAGGCAGAGGAAAATCTACGTTACGCGGAGCAATATGATCAGCTAACAGGGTTGCCCAATCGAATTCTTCTGCTGGACAGGATTAAACATGCGACATCCACATCGGCAAGAGAGCAGAAGATGGTTGCCGTTCTTTTTGTTGGGGTCGATCGCTTTAAGACGATTAACGAGAGCCTTGGACATACCGTTGGTGATGCTCTGCTCAAGCAGGCCGCTAGTCGACTGGAGCTGCTTCTGCGTGAGGGGGACACGGTTGCCCGCAATGGCGGTGATGAGTTTGCCATAATCCTTGAACGAATTGAGAGCCCCAATGTGGCCGAAGTGGTGGCTAGAAAGATGACAAAATCGCTCAGTGAGTCCTTCGATATTGCGGGGCACACTATTCATATTGGTGCGAGTATCGGTATTGCGATCTCGCCATCGGATGGTGATGGGCCGCAGCAGCTCCTTGAGAGTGCCGATACGGCGATGCATCGTGCCAAACAGGCAGGAGGTAATAGCTATCAGTTCTATGCCGAGGGGATGTCGCAGGAGGTTCGTGAACGACTTGATATGGAGAACAAGCTCCGATTTGCCGCCGATCTGGGCGAACTGTTTATGGTCTATCAGCCGCAAGTTGACTCCGCCACGGGTAAGACGGTCGGTTTTGAGGCGTTGATTCGCTGGATTAATCCTGAACTTGGTTTTGTGGGACCCGATCAATTCATCCCCCTGCTGGAAGAGAATGGGATGATTCATTCGGTGGGTGAGTGGATTATCAAGGATGTGGCAAGGTTTATTCAGTCGGGTGAATCGCAGGGGTGCCGCGTCTCTATTAACCTCTCGGCACGACAGTGTAGCCAGGTCGGTTTGGGTGATTTCATTCAAGATGTTGTCGATGCATTTGAGCTCGACCCTTCACTGATCGAGTTTGAGTTGACGGAGTCGATGTTGATCGATGATTTTGATCGTTCAACGGTGCTGATCAATAAATTGAAGAAGATGGGTTGTACCATTGCGTTGGATGATTTTGGTACGGGTTATACCTCAATGAGTTATCTGACGCGGCTTAATATTGATGTCATTAAAATTGATCGCTCCTTTGTGACCGGAATTGATAGTGATGAAAATTTACGCAAAATTGTCTATGCGATTATCGGTATGAGTCAGAGTCTGGAGATTGAAAATGTGATTGAGGGGGTGGAGACCCCCGAAGAGCTGGCCACGGTTCAATCTCTGGGGGGAAATATTATTCAGGGTTATCTCTATAGTAAGCCGCTCAAACGAGGAGAGGAGCTAGAGAGCTGGTTTAATCGTTAGTCCTTTTCAGCAAGCATCGCCCTCAAGTTGGCAAGCT
>JAOTST010000039.1 GCA_029864785.1 Chromatiales bacterium
AAAGAGATGGGGTTTTATACAAGTCTCTCTACTAACGGCACTTTGATCACGCCTGAAAATATTGAACAGATCGCTGAGATAGGCTATGACTACGTGGGTATTAGCATCGATGGCATGCGTCATACTCATGATGCCTTTCGTCGCAAAGAGGGGGCTTTTGATGCTGCTATGTCAGGAATCCGTCAATGTCTAGATCATGGAATAAAAGTCGGTATGCGTTTTACCTTGACACAAGATAATGCGGAGGATATGCCTGCACTGTTACAGATGATGGATGAAGAGGGAATTGATAAATTTTATCTTTCACATCTTAACTACGCTGGGCGAGGGAATAAAAATCGTAAAGATGATGCCCATCACAAATTAACTCGCAAGGCGATGGAGATTCTCTTTGAAAATTGCCTGACAGATATTCGTGAAGGAAAAGATAGAGAGTATGTGACCGGTAATAACGATGCGGATGCGGTTTTTCTTTTGCAATGGGCACAACACCATTTTCCTGAACATGTTGAGGCACTGAGAGCTGTTTTGGAACAGTGGGGTGGGAATGCCTCGGGGGTTAATGTATCGAATATCGATAATCTTGGAAATGTGCATCCTGATACGATGTGGTGGAATCATGATCTTGGCAATGTTCGTGAACGTCCTTTTTCGGACATCTGGTTAGATACATCTGACCCACTTATGGCTGGACTCAAGCAGCATCCTCGCCCTGTTGAGGGACGTTGTGCTCGCTGTGATTATCTCAAGATATGTAATGGTAATACCCGAGTCAGGGCATTTCAGACATCCCAAAACTATTGGTCTGAAGATCCTGGGTGTTACCTAACCGACCGCGAGATTCTTGCCCCAGAACCTGCTTTTAGTCATATCTCTAGCTGCTAAATATAATCAATAAGGAAAGATGAGTGATTAGAACAGATCGTGATAAATTTCTTACTTTTTTTGGGTTCATATTACTATTAGCTACGTTATTCATTTCAGCCAATAGCCATGCAGAGACAAGCGGCGAATCGCTTATTCTCTTTCAACAACACTGTGCCGTTTGTCATGGAGAGGATCGTTTAGGTCGGATGGGGCCTGCGCTGTTACCAGAAAATTTGAAGCGCCTGCGTAAAAAGTCCGCAGTTGATGTGATTACCAATGGACGTGTTGCTACTCAAATGCAAGGGTTTGGGAAATTGCTCAAAGCCAAACAAATCCAATTGCTGGTTGATTTTATCTATACCCCTTTACCTGAGATACCAAAATGGGATCTCGCCGCAATTAAGAGCAGCCATATTGTCCATAATCCAATGGATACTCTTCCCAAAGAGCCAACCTTTAAGGCTGATATGCTTAACCTCTTTGTGGTTGTTGAGCTCGGCGATCATCACTTTACACTATTGGATGGTGATACGTTTGAACCGATAGGGCGGTTCCCTACACGTTTTGCTCTTCATGGTGGACCTAAATTTTCCCCTGATGGACGTTTCGTTTACTTCACCTCCCGTGATGGTTGGATCAGTAAATTTGATATCTACAGCAAAAAATATGTGGCAGAGATTCGTGTAGGGATTAATGCACGAAATTCAGCAGTTTCTGCTGATGGTCGATACGTGATGGTTGCCAATTACTTACCGCACACATTGGTACTGCTGGATGCCAAACAGTTGAAACCGATCAAGATATTCAATGTAAAGGATGCCGTAGGAAATAGTTCGCGAGTTAGTGCAGTCTATACCGCAAAACCACGGGATAGCTTTATAGTCGCACTCAAAGATGTTCCTGAAATATGGGAGATCAGTTACTCCGATGATCCGCCTCCCGGTTTTGCAGGGTGGGAGCATGATTACAATCCCGTATCGGGTGATTTAGTTAAATCAGAACCATTTCCGGTTAAAAGGATTAGTGTTCCTACCCATATTGATGATTTCTTCTTTAATAAAGAGTATGACTTGTTGATTGGTTCATCGCGTGAAGGAAAGGGGATGGTCATCTCTCTTGATGTGAAAAAGGTTATTCACACGCTTGATATTCCCGGAATGCCTCACCTTGGATCGGGCATTAGTTGGAAACGTAATGGTCGTATGGTTATGGCGACGCCCAATATAAAAGAGGGCATTGTAACTGTTATTGATATGGAGTCATGGAAAGTCATTAAGCGCATTAAAACGCTAGGGCCGGGTTTCTTTATGCGAAGTCATGAAAATAGCAAATATGCCTGGGTTGATGTCTTTTTTGGACCCAACCGAAATGCCGTTCATGTGATTGATAAGCAGACTCTTGAAGTAGTAAAGACGCTACGTCCAGTTAAAGATAAGACGTCGGCCCATGTTGAGTTCACTCGTGATGGCAAATATGCGCTGCTTAGTATATGGGATATGGACGGTGCATTAATTGTTTATGATGCCGACACCCTCAAAGAGGTAAAACGAATTCCTATGTCCAAGCCATCGGGGAAATATAATGTTTGGAATAAGACGCGTCTATCGGAAGGTACTAGCCACTAAATCGATATGATTAATTACCCACCTGCGGATATGCCATTGTTGAAGAATGGCTCGTGCAGTTTATCTGCATCCAAATAGATGGGATTTATCGAGAGTCTTAGTGTTGAGGAATGTTAACGTAATTTCGTAATGCATCAGTATCGTGAATAGCGATCGATTGACCGTGAACAGTTACCAAACCCTCTTTGTGCAATTTTGAGAAGAGTCTTGATAGTGTTTCTGGTTTAATTGAAAGGCGAGAGGCGAGTAGATTTTTACTGACCGTTAAGTGAATTTCGCTCGATCCATCAGCCAGTTGTAGCAGGTATGCACCTAGGCGAGTCATTGCAGTGGAGAGTGTCAATCTGTCAATTTCATCGACGTGACCATGCAGTCTGCGGCTAAGAGTTGCTAGAAGGCGAAAGCAGGTTTCTGGTGAGTCGCCTAACAATCGTTTTAACGTTGCACCATCGAAACCGATCACCTTACTCGCTTCAACTGATTCAGCATTAACTGGATACGTCGCTTCATCCATAAACATGACCGCTTCGGCAAACGTTTTTCCGGGCTGAACCAACTCAATGACTTTCTCTACACCATCGGATGAGGTGCGGCTGAGTTTAATCTGTCCATGACAGAGCCAATAGAATTTTTGCGCGGTATCTCCGGTACTGAATATTCGATCTCCTGCGCTGAGGTTGTAACATTTTGCTGTTGCGAGCACTTGATCGCGCTGATCTTGCTTAAGACCGCTAAAAAGGTGAATGCTGGAGACTATTCCTGTTGGACCGGTGCAACGACTCATAAAGATTATCTATTGTGTTTATATCTTTTGAAAAATGCAGATTCCGCATTGTGCAGTGTTAGAAAGAGATAATCAATACCCTTGAAAATAGCATGAGATAACTGTTGAAATATAAGAATATCTTGAGGTTCATCTTAAATCAGTTATGCTCGAAAAATAAAATATCAATCGAGGCCATATTATGTACTACCGGATAGTTGTCAAACTGATTTTTACGATCACTGTCGTTTTATCACTCTCAATTGCTCATGCGAATGAAGAGCAGAATATTAGCTTAAGCAAGCCACCAACCTCAATTATGCAGTGGTATAAACCGAATAATAAGCGACAGGTTTGGTTACATACGATGTTTCGGCTGCGCCGGGAGATGCAGGCAATAGCCGAATACTCGGCATACCAAGATAAACGTCGTTTGGTAACCTGGAGTGAACGGTTTGTGAAAGATTATCAAAGTATAGGGAAGATGGTTCCTGAGTGGGCCGATGAGCTTGAAGTCGAGTGGGGCGCACGTTTACTGTCGGCGGCTAAATCTGGAGACTTTAAAGGAGTTGGAGCCGCTCAACGAAAAATTGGTAAGTCATGCGGGGGATGCCATAAAGAGTATCGTGCTGTTACTGCCGCACTCTATCGTGGAGCCAGCTTCAAAGATGTGATGATTGAGGATGACGAGACGATGGAGGAGAGTAGTTTTAAAAAATCGATGGGCGGACTGAGTTCTTCGATGAATCGTATTAAGATTGCTATGGTAGATAGCCGTTTTGAGGTAGCAGAAAGCGCCTATGAACTAATGAGTAAGCGACTGAAAGACCTTTCTGGTAGCTGTAGTGCCTGTCATAAAACAGATAAGCAACGCAACTATCTGTTAGGTGAGCAGAGTATGGCGAAGGTTAAAAAACTTGGGGCGCTGATTAAGGCGAAAGAGGTTAAACAGGCTCAGCAAACTTTGGGTGGTGTTGCTGTCGAGATCTGTGCCACCTGTCACTCGATTCACCGAACGCTGGCAGATTTACGAGAGTTTATTGACAAATAGAAGAGGGGCCGTCTCCTTCTCATAAACCCTTTTAAAGGATCAAAAAAGGGGCCTTAGCCCCTTTTAACTACCGCTTCTATCAAAGAGAGCGCAATAGCTGATATCAATTTTAAGGTTTAACTTCGCTAATGGTTACAGTGATGGGACCCTGACCTACGGTCACATTAGCCACTTCACCAAGGAGGTCACCGCTTTTGGTGATGGCATCTCCTGAGTAGGATACGCGTGCGCCAACTTTAACCTTACTAAAGTCGGAGAGCTTTGAGGTGCTCATGACAGCATTGGAGTCATCCAGAGTAATCGTTAAAGGAAGATCTTTTACTTTGTAGCGAGCTGCCGCAATTGGGAATCTGGGACCCTGCATGGCCTTGGCGTAGATGAAGACAATCTCTTCGCCAGTCACTTTTTCATAGAAGCTATCGGCAAGCTTGACGGTTAACTGTATCGTCGCTGTACTGGCGGCGGCCTTGGTTGATTTAGTGGTTGTTGTCGATGAGTCTGTAAGGAGCTTTGAGACATCCTTCCCAAGAGCAGTCGCAACACGCTTAATGAAGACATCAAGTTGAGCAATTTCAGTCGGCATATCGATAATCAGTGGGCGTAGACGTAGCCATAGATCGAGTGCTCTCTCTTTATCCCCATCCTCTTCGGCAATCATTCCAGCCATCCACAGACCAGTGGTGTTATTGGGATCGATGGCAATGGCATCAAATACCAGCTTTTTAGGTCTACCGGCCATGTTGCCGCCCTGAGCCATTGCTGTCGAGTCAGCTAGTGCCAGCATGACCATTGGTTCGTTAGGTGCCAGTTTGTTGGTTTTTTCATAAGCTTCAGCCGCTGCGCCATACTGTTTCATCATCATCATGGTACGCCCCATTAGATACCAACCATCGGCATCTTCGGGGTTGTTCTTCAGACGTTGTTGCAGGTCAGTAATCATCTTTTTGATGCTGGGTGGTTCACCGCTAGTGGTTTGAGCTGTCGATGGCTTGGGTGCTACTAGATCGGGTGTGCCCAGCTGAAAATAGAGCAAGAAAGTTAATAGGGGCACAATAACCAATACCGTTGCAAATGCGATTTTCCCTGAGGTGTTGCTCGTCGCTTGTTGTGGCGCTGTGTCGTGATCTTCAAGGTCAAATAGCAGAGTCTGCTCTATCTCTAGCTTGGATTGATCATAGAGCTCTTGAGTGAGCGTACCGTTCGATAGCTCCTCATCAAGGTCGGCAAGATGTTCCCGGGCGATGGTTACATTCTGCCCATCACGATACGTTTTGTTTTCACTGACCTGCTGTTTACGTAGCAGGGCGGGGGTAACAAAGGCGATTGCCATAGCGATCATGGCGGCGGTTATTATCCAAAAAGTGATCATAATTCTTAGTCTTGCTGGTTTTGGCTAAGGAGGCGTTCAGCTCGTTCCAGATCTTCTTTAGAGATCTCTGGCTCGATTGCTTTAGAGCGTCCACGAATATATTTGAGAAGCCCCAGAATAGCCAGGGCAAGAATGATAAAGGGGCCAACCCAAAGTAACAGTGTGGAAGCTCGGAAGGGTGGGCGATAGAGTACAAAGTCACCGTAGCGTGTCACCATATAGTCGATTACATCACCCTTGGATGAACCACCCTCTATCATGTCGTAGGTTTGCTGACGTAGATCGAGGGCAAGCTCTGCATTTGAGCTTGCTAGATTTTGATTTTGACAAACCAGACAGCGAAGCTCTTCAATAAGCTCCTTGTAGTCGGCCTCTTTCTGACGGTCATCGAAGGTATGTGCTTCAATTCCTGCGTAGGCGCTAGCAGAGCCGTAGAGCAGTAACAGAATGGTTAGGGATCTAAACAGTTGAGAGATTCGGCTCATGATGTTTTGCCCTTTAACTTAAGGATGAGAGGGAGAATGGTTTCATCTATTGCCTGTTGTGTCACAGGTCCAATCTGTTTGTAGCGAATGATTCCCTGTTGATCGATGACGAATGTCTCTGGCACACCGTAAACACCATAATCAATACCAGTGCGACCCTTGGTATCGGATACTGAGGCGACATATGGATTTCCTAGCTGCTTGAGCCACATCAGGGCATCAGAACGTTTATCTTTGTAGTTAAGACCGACAATATTGACCTCATGGGTATTGGCGAAGGCGGTAACGACTCGATGCTCGGCTCGACATGAAACGCACCAGGATGCCCACACATTAAGTAACCATACCTGACCCTTCATATCTTCAGGAGTAAGATTGAGAGCGGTATCGTGTAGCTGTGGAAGGTCAAATGCGGGGGCAGGTTTATCGATAAACGGTGAAGGAACCTCACGTGGGTCGAGGGTTAAACCCACGCCTAACAGAATTGTCAGCGCAAGGAAGATGCCTAGTGGGATCAGATGGCGTGCCTTCATGAAAGTGCCTCCTTCTGTTGAGAAGCCTTATTTGTCGATGATTTTCCCAGTCGGAAATAGCGTTTATCGCTCGCGGCTAATAGTCCGCCAAGCGCCATCAGCAGTCCACCAAACCAGATCCAGCGAATATAGGGCTTATGATAAATACGCAGACTCCAAGCGCCATCTTTACCAAGTGGTTCACCTAAGGCAACAAAAAGATCACGAGTCAGTCCTGCATCAATACCCGCTTCGGTCATGGGCATGCCCGACTGATAGTTTCTCTTTTCCGCGTGAAGTGTACTGATCTGTTTGCCATTTTGACTGACGACAACCTCCCCACGTGCACCGGTATAGTTGGGGCCGGTAAAGTTGTTGGCACCATTGAACTGAAAATCAAAGCCACCGAGGTGATAGCTCTCGCCTAGTTCAAGGCGTACATCCTTTTCTGCACTATATAGCGATACAAGGGTAATCCCGACCACAAAGACGGCAATACCGATATGTCCTGAGATCATGCCCCAGCCGCTGCGTGAGATATTACGTAGGGCGTGGCTCCATCCCTTTGTCTCCGCGCGCTGCTGAATCCAGACAAAGACTGTCAGCACTACCCAGAATGCGAGCACCATACCTAATGCGGCTCCCCAACTGTAGTGGGGCATGCTCAGAGGGAATAGCATTCCCAACGTTACAGCAACTGCGGCCTGAATACGTACTTTCTGAATGATTCTACTGGCATTATCCTGCTTCCATCGCATCAATGCGCCAATGCCAACCAGTGCGGCCAGAGGCATGGTTAGAGGGATGAATACGCTATTAAAGTAGGGGGGGCCTACAGAGATCTTGCCAACACCGAGGGCATCAAGGATTAGAGGGTAAAGTGTTCCAAGTAAAATACTGGCGGCGGCGACGACTAGAATAACGTTGTTGATGAGCAGTCCCGTTTCGCGTGAAAAGAGGCCAAATTTAACCGTTGAGCGGATTTGGCTGGCACGCCATGAGTAGAGCAGAAGGGAGCCACCGATAACCACGACCAAGAAAATTAGAATAAATATTCCACGTTCTGGATCGGTTGCGAAGGCGTGCACCGAAGTGAGTACACCAGAACGAACCAGGAAGGTGCCCAGCAGACTTAGTGAGAAGGCGAAGATAGCAAGCAAGACAGTCCATGCCTTGAATGCGCCACGCTTTTCGGTGACCGCTAATGAGTGAATTAATGCAGTACCAACGAGCCAGGGCATAAATGAGGCATTTTCAACCGGATCCCAGAACCACCAACCACCCCAGCCAAGCTCGTAGTAGGCCCACCAGCTTCCCAGAACGATACCGAGTGTCAGAAATACCCATGCGATATTAGTCCAGGGACGAGACCAACGCGCCCACGCAGAATCAAGTCGGCCTCCAAGCATTGCCGCGATGGCGAATGCGAAGGCAACAGAAAAGCCGACGTAGCCCATGTAGAGCATGGGTGGGTGAATAGCTAATCCGGGATCTTGGAGTAGTGGATTGAGATCACGTCCTTCAATGGGAGCGTTGATGAGACGGTCGAACGGGTTAGAGGTAAATATCATGAACATCAGGAAACCGATACTCACCATCCCCATGACGCCGATGACGCGAGCCACCATCAATTTGGGAACGCTGCGGCTAAACAGAGCAACAGCTGAAGTCCAGACAGAGAGCGTTGCAGCCCATAACAGCAAGGAGCCCTCATGAGCTCCCCATACACCCGATATTAGGTAGAGAGTTGGCAGGGTGCTGTTGGAGTTTGATGCAACATATTTAACTGAGAAGTCATGGATTAAAAAGGCGTAGGTGAGTAGTGCAAAGGCAATGAGCATAAACACCATTTGAGCGTGTGCGGCGGGCTTTGCTACGGCGACCCATGATGAGATCCCCTTATGTGCACCGATGGTGGGCAGTATGGCCTGTATGATAGCCATGCATAGCGCAAGAATTAGTGCGACCTGTCCAATTTCTGGAATCATTGTGCGGCCCCTTTATCTGTGTTGGTTTGCATATTGGCCTTACCCTCGGCATGACCCTTTTGAAGAGCATCTGCAACCTCTGGTGGCATATAGGTCTCATCGTGTTTAGCGAGAACCTCTTCGGCAATAAACTCGCCATTTTCGGCCAGTTTTCCTTGAGCGATAACGCCTTGTCCTTCAGCAAAGAGATCAGGAAGGATTCCGGTATAGCTAACGTTGACCTTATTGGCGTTGTCGGTAACGATAAAGCGAGCCGTAAGCTCCTTGCCTCGTTCCAGTGAGCCTACTTCAACCAGACCACCCAAGCGGAAGATGTGATCCTTCGGAGCATTCCCCTTGACAACTTCAGTGGGGGAGAAGAAATAAGACATATTATTGCCTAGGGCATTAAAGACCAACCAGGATGCGAGTCCTACAACGACGACGCCGACGGAGAGAAGAAGAAATCGTTTGTGTCTTGCTTTCATAATAAGTGTTCTTTCTATTTAATTGTTAATGCGTTAAACATAGAGCGATGGGTTATTGGACATCAAGTCGGGCAATTCGTTTAATTCTTTTTTCGGTAATTATTCGGCTTTTTCTAAGAAGGATCGGTTCGGCGATCATTGCGATAGCGGTGACACCAAAAGATCCCCAGACATAGAGGGCATAGCCGCCCATATGAAAAAACTCACTCACACTCATAATTTCTCTCCAAATAACTCACGAACCCATGATGTTTCGCGCTCTCTTTCGATGATGATCAGACGTACCCGTGTGAGTGATACTGCAATGGCATAGGCCCAGCAGCCAAGCGTCATGATAAGCATGGTATAGAGCATAATCTCATCCATTGAGGTGCCTGATTGAGCTGCGATGGATGAACCTTGATGCAGGGTATTCCACCACTTCACTGAG
>JAOTST010000040.1 GCA_029864785.1 Chromatiales bacterium
GTGCTTGAAAATCATTCTCCCTATAAAGGCTCTTCGTTTGCTGAACGAATCCATATTGACTTACCCCTGTTAGCGGGGCTGCTGCTGCTATCCGCCATTGGTTTGATAACTCTCTATAGTGCCGGAAACCAGAGTATGGATCTGATTTGGCGTCAATTAACTCGTCTAGGTATCGCATTTGGAGTCATGCTCGTGATCGCCCAAATTCCCCCTGAAGTAATCCGTCGCTGGGCACGTCCACTATTTATCTTCGGATTACTAATGTTACTCACCGTCCTGGTGACAGGAACCATTGGTAAGGGAGCACAACGTTGGCTTGATCTGGGTTTTGCCCGTTTTCAGCCATCGGAGCTAATGAAGCTCGCGGTGCCCATGATGCTTGCTTGGTACTTTCATGAGAAACCACTCCCACCATGGAACCGACATCTAGCAGTGGCCCTTATTATTGTTCTGCTACCCACCCTACTCATTGCGAAGCAGCCCGATCTAGGAACAGCGATTCTTATTGCAAGTTCCGGCATCGCTGTATTGCTTTTTTCAGGTCTCAGATGGCGTCTGGTCGCCTATGCCCTGCTACTACTGATCCCCATTGCCACACTGTTATGGCTTTATGGTATGCATGGTTATCAACGCCAACGCGTCTTGACTTTTCTAAACCCAGAGAGCGCTCCGCTCGGTGCGGGATACCATATCATTCAATCAAAAATTGCCATCGGCTCTGGGGGGCTTTACGGTAAGGGCTGGCTCAACGGAACTCAATCCCATCTCGATTTTCTGCCCGAACGTCACACCGACTTCATCTTTGCCGTTTTTGGCGAAGAGTTTGGCTTTGTCGGCATCGGCATACTGCTACTTATCTATCTAGCCGTGATTTTACGTGGGCTCTATATTGCAACCCAGGCACGAGACACCTTCTCAAGACTGCTCGCAGGTGGATTGACCATGACTTTTCTGGTCTACCTATTCGTTAACATCGGTATGGTGAGTGGACTTCTCCCCGTTGTTGGGCTGCCACTCCCTTTAATCAGCTACGGCGGATCTTCAATGGTGACCTTGATGGCCGCTTTCGGTATCCTCTGTTCCATTCAAACACATCGTAATCTACTAAAATCGTCATGAAAATATTTTTCCGTTTTATCATCACTCTACTCCTTACCGTGCCACTTGCCGCTGTCGCGGCATCCACCTCCTCTTTTGAAGCGGAACCGGTTGACCTTTTTATCAAGGAGATGGTCAAAGAACACCACTTTGATGCAGGAAAACTCAGAAATGTGCTGAATCAGGCCGAAAAAAAGCAGACCATTCTAGACGCCATTAGTCGCCCGGCTGAAGGTAAACTCTGGCATGAGTATCGTCCCATATTTATGACCGAGTCACGTATTCGTGAAGGTATAAAGTTCTGGAAAAAAAATAAGACTATTCTCGCTGCCGCAGAGAAAAAATATGGCGTTCCTGCAACCATTATTACCGCTATTATCGGGGTAGAGACTCGCTACGGCCGTTTTCGAGGGAGCTACCGGGTCATCGACGCCCTCTCCACCCTCGCCTTCGCCTACCCTAAGCGCGCCAAATTTTTCCGAGGCCAGCTCAAAGAGTTTCTGATTATGGCAAGGGAGGAAAAAATGGATCCGCTTATGCCTCTAGGTTCCTACGCCGGAGCGATGGGGCAGCCGCAGTTTATTCCAAGTAGTTTTAGAAGTTATGCCGTCGATTTTGATGGCGATGGTAGACGCGATCTATGGGACAACATGGATGATATTATTGGCAGTGTTGCCAACTACTTCAGCCGCCACAAATGGCACGCAGGAGAGCCTGTCATCACCCGCGCCAAAGTTGGTTCATCTGTTCCTGAATCACTCCTGAAAAATGGCTACAAACCTTCATTTAAGGCCGCAATTCTGAGCGATTATAAAATTAAGAGCTCAGATAACATTCCCGATGATCGTGAGGTCGCCCTCATCGCGCTGGAGCAGAAACAGGGGCACGAATACTGGATTGGCTTTCATAACTTCTACGTCATCACCCGTTACAACCATAGCCCGCTCTACGCAATGGCGGTCTATCAACTAAGTGAAGCGATCCGCTCAGGGGCGATGTAATCGACGTGTCTATTCGAAATATTACGCTCACTACCCTACTGCTATTACTCAGCGGTTGTAGTGATCTCGCCTTCCGTGATAGCGGCCCCCGGCACACATTTGACCCCGATTCCGTAGCCGAGATCGAACCTCGTATTGAGCCACACAGTGCAGGGGGAAATCCTAAAAACTACCGTGTCTTCGGCAAACAGTATCATGTAATGCAGAGTAGCCGGGGGTTTACAGAAAAAGGCAACGCCTCCTGGTATGGCACCAAATTTCATGGTCAAAAAACCTCCAACGGAGAGCGCTACGATATGTACGCCATCAGTGCAGCCCACAAAACACTGCCTATCCCTACCTATCTTGAGGTCACCAATCTAGAAAATGGTCGTAAGCTGATCGTACGTGTAAATGATCGGGGTCCATTCCACTCTGGGCGTATTATCGACCTATCTTATGCTGCGGCAGCTAAACTCGGATATGCCAGTAAAGGGACTGCTCGTGTCGAAATTCGTGCCATTGATGTCGCCCAATACCAGAGAGAAAAACTTCAAACTGTCACCTCAACCCGCTCATCTCCGATCACCATAACACCACTCCAGAGCACCATTACAGCAAAGGCCACGCCCCTGCCAGCTATTGAATATACCGAACATGCTGAAACGACTAAATCCACAAAGCCCTCTCTGGCCTCCCCATCTACAGATTCAACTAAAGCTGTCGTCGCAAGTAGCCAAAATACTCCCCCTGAAAAAAACCGGTTACCTACCCCCTTAAAAAAGAAAATTTATATTCAGCTTGGGGCCTTCTCTAACCGTGCCAATGCCGAAAAAATGGTAAAACAGACCCATCAGGCACAAATTTCTACTGCGGGAAAAGCAACCATCCTGCCATTTACCAGCAAATCGAGATTAATCTACCGCGTCCGTCTCGGTCCTTTTAGTAGCAAAACTGCTGCATCTCAAACGCTGCAACATCTGCTTCAGAAAAATATAGGTGAACCCAAAATTTTCTTCGACTCGTGAGGTACACTCAAATTTCCGAACGAGTCCACAAGGTGCGCTTATTCTGTTTTTGAACAAAAGAACCAACACTTGAGTATCCTCATCCTAAGATTTAACTCCTTCTTCCCGCACTAAAGTCGGCATATTCAAGAATACCTTGGTATAAGTCGCCAATACTCTTTGCGTCTGCCCCACTCAACCCCGTAAAATAGAGAACTCTACTCCTAGACAAACGAAAAATTAATGAATCTCTTTCGCCTGATCGCCGTAGCGGCACTCTTGCTTAACTCGCATCTCCTTTTTGCAGTCTCAATGATACCCGCCCCACCCAAGCTTGCCGCTACCGGTTATATTTTGATGGATCATCAGAGCGGCCAAATTCTGGCATCGAACAATCCAGATGCTCGTCTAGAGCCAGCAAGCCTTACCAAGATCATGACCGCTTATGTTGTATTTAATGAGATCGAGAATAATCATATTCGTCTCGATGAAGAGGTTCGCGTCAGTGAAAAAGCGTGGCGCTCCCCTGGCTCACGGATGTTTATCAAAGAGGGAACCAAAGTCTCTGTCGAAAAACTCCTCCATGGCATGATTATCCAATCTGGCAATGATGCCAGTGTCGCTCTTGCTGAATTCAGCGCAGGCAGTGAAGAGGCCTTTGTTGATCTGATGAATAACCATGCAAGTGAGCTGGGGCTGACCCATACTCATTACGCCAACAGTACCGGACTCCCTCACGCCAATCACTACACCACACCGAGGGATGTCGCCACACTGTCGGCCGCTTTGATCAAAAAATTCCCCGAATATTACAAATGGTTCTCTATCAAAAAATATACCTACAATGACATCACCCAGAGCAATCGAAATTTACTGCTATTTCGCGACAAGTCCGTTGATGGATTGAAGACTGGGCATACCAATGCCGCCGGCTACTGTCTAGTGGCCACCGCCAAGCGTAATGATATGCGCCTGATTACAGTGGTCATGGGAACAAAAAGTGAACGTGCTCGCGCCGATGAGAGTCAGAAACTACTTAATTACGGCTTCCGCTTCTATGAAACGCACCGCCTCTACGGCACGGATGAGCAGATTAAGAAAATTCGAATCTGGCAAGGCGAACAAGAGTCGCTGGCGCTTGGCGTTGCTCAGGAGCTCTATATCACCGTCCCTCGCGGTCAGTACAAAAAGCTGGATGCATCGATGAAGATCAATCAAGCCATTATCGCCCCGGTGAAAGCTGGAACACCATTAGGTCACATTGAGATTAAACTCGGTAACAAATTGATAGCACAACCCGAATTAATCGCCCTGACCACGGTCAAAGAGGGTGGCCTGTTCCAGAAGCTGAAAGATAAAGTGCTTCTCATGTTGGAGTAATTTGTCATGTCCAAGGTCTACCTCAATGGTGAATTTTTACCTATTGATGAGGCAAAGATCTCTGTTCTTGACCGTGGTTTTATCTTTGGCGATGGTGTCTACGAAGTCATCCCCGTCTATGGTAGTCGTCTCTTTCGCGGCTCCCATCACCTACAGCGACTGATCAATGGTCTGAAGGCGATCCGGATCACCAATCCACTGTCTGACATAGAGTGGATTAAGATCCTTGAGAAACTGATTCAACAAAATGGTGGTGGTGACCAGTCGCTCTATCTACAAGTGACCCGTGGTATCGCTCCAAGGGACCATCGTTTTCCCGAACCAATCTCCCCCACTATCTTTGCCATGAGCACCCCACTGACCGAAGCCGATCTTGATAAGCAGACCGGGATTAGCGCTGTGACCCTTGAGGATAACCGTTGGTTGCGCTGCAATATTAAATCCATTTCACTACTTCCCAATATCCTGCTCAAGCAGCAGGCCTATGATGCCGAGGGCGGTGAGGCACTACTTCTACGAAATGGCTTTGTCACCGAGGGCGCCTCCAGCAACATCATTGTTCTTAAGGACGATACCCTCATTACCCCCCCTAAATCGGAGCACCTGCTTCCAGGAATCACCCGAGACCTTGTTATCGAGCTCTGTCATACCCACAATATCCCTTATGAACTGCGCGCCATCCCCCAAGCCGAGCTATTTGAAGCCGATGAGGTATGGGTAACCAGCTCAACCAAGGAGATCATCCCAATTATTAGCATTGATAAGCATGCTGTTGGCGATGGCCGTGTTGGTAATGGCTGGCGCAAGATAAGTCAGCTCTATCGAGAGTATAAACAGTCATTTAGAGAGGGCCGAGCCGAATGAGTGCAACATTTCATGATTTAACGGGTGAGCAGGGTGAAATTGATGAGGCCGTCTTCAACTTTCCATGTGATTTTCCAATTAAGGCGATGGGAAGGCATAGTGATGAATTTGAGGCCACTGTCGTCACTATCGTGCGCAAACACTGTCCTGACATTGGTGAAAACTCGGTAAAAACTCGCGCCAGTAAAGCGGGTAGCTACCTCTCGGTGACGGTCATAGTTCGCGCTACCAGCAAGCTGCAGCTCGATAATCTCTATCTAGAACTGACAGCCCTTGATGAGGTTCTTTGGGCTCTTTGATTCCGCATTGCCACTAATTCCAATGCCATCATCGCAGGTAAAGATTCGTCGACTTGGTAACGATACCCCTTATCAGCCAACCTATCTGGCGATGCAGCAATTTACTGCCCGTAGAGACCCTAAAACCGTTGATGAGATCTGGCTTCTACAGCACCCTCCAACCTATACCCAAGGGACAAACGGCCGTGCAGAGCACCTTATCAACCCAACAGATATTCCTGTCATCAATATTGACCGAGGCGGACAGGTAACCTATCACGGGCCAGGCCAATGGGTGATCTATCTGCTGATTGATATGCGTCGTCTAAAAATTGGGGTTCGCGCGCTGGTTAGTGAGCTGGAACAGAGTGTTATTGCGCTCCTGAAAAAACATCATATCACTAGCTCCGCGCGCAGTGATGCGCCCGGTGTTTATGTCGATGGAGCCAAAATTGCTGCCCTGGGTCTAAAGATAAAGCGTGGGCATTGTTACCATGGACTGAGCCTTAATGTAGCAATGGACCTCACCCCATTCCAGGGGATTAATCCTTGCGGCTACCAAGGAATGGAGGTTACCGACATGCAACAGCTTGGGGTCGACCTAGATCAAGAGACCATCGGTACACAACTGATTGAAATAGTCATTCAACAATTAGGCTATCAAGAGATGATTATCTTGGATAATCAACTACCTTGAGAATACGAGCCAGGATAACGCTCACATAGCTCTGCAACCTTTACTGCTCGCCTTCGTAAAGCACCCGCCACTGACCGCTGTCTTGGGTAAGGTAGAGCCTCTTCTGGCTCACACTCTGATAATTGTTAGACTCATAGCGCTGCTCGAAATTGGCTACCACCATCTCACTACCACCCGCAGCGCCCTTAGGATAGGCGAAAAGTGATAGCTCACTCACCTTAACGCGTTGATATTTCTTCGATGTTGCAATACGGCGTTTGCGCTTTTGCCAACTGGAAAGGTTTTCACGATTACTCCAGAAGCCATCGGCATAGTGTGCTAAATAGCGATCAACATCGCCACTTTCCCAGTCGCTACGCCACTTTTCAATCGCCTGCATAATACCGTCATGAAGGCTGCTCCACTGCTTTCCGTTCATCCACTCAATTTTCTCGGTCACAATTACCGGGCTCTTACCGGGCTGCAAATAGTCATCGACTCTGGAGAGATCAATATTGGGAAGTACCACGCACCCCTCACTATCAAGCGGTGGACGGCTATAGAAATTACTCTCTGTTCCGTGCAGCCAGATCCCATATCCTGTCTTACCCAGGTGACGATCCAACTCATTGGGATAGTTCATAGGAAAGGCGCCAATGCCATATTTTTCAGGAAGCTGTTCATCCGGGATATGTCGGGTAATAAAGTAGACCCCTTCTGGGGTTTTAAAATCTCCGCTGAACTGTTTATTTCCCGATAATTTCCCCGTACTCACATAAAAATCACGCACCAGATATGGCTTGGCACTGTGTTCATCCCAACGATAGAGGTAGAGGCGATGAGCCGATTTATCCACCAAAATGGCATTCCCCACAGATGGGTCTAAATGGAGTAGAGCTCGTGGTAACCGGCCATTCGGGATGGTATCAATAAATGCATTAAGACGTGCATCCGCCTCATTTCTAAGATGTTGCAAACTCCCTGAGTCAGCGAGCTTTATCAATTTGGCAGAGATCTCTATTTTTGAGACTGACTTTAAGCGCATCTGATAGAGATCCCCCAATAGCAGATGTGCCAGATAAAATTTTGGAGCCCGCTCAGAAAGTTGTTCTAGCTCCTCAATCGCTCCCGATAGATCGCCTTGCTTAAACCTTACCAAGCCATGCAACAGAGCCGCTTCATAATCATTCGCATCCTGCTGTAGTCTAAGCTCTAGTGATGCCAACACCTTGTCCGAGTCAATCGGTTGAGCATCTGGCTGGCGGGAGGGCTCACTCTCTCCATGCGTGATGTGGGAGAGATCGATTTTTGCCAAATTAACAGCCGAGCTAGCCGAAAGGGAGGCTGATAATAAGAGCGGCCAAAAAAGACCTCGGACTATCCACTTCATGAGTTGAGCACCTTCAGGGTCAATTCACGAACAATACGCCACTCTCCACCTATCCGCTTAAAGACCACTCTCTTTTTAGAACGGTCACTATAACGAGCTGAGTGATAATCCATGACGAAATCCGCTTGAACTCGGTTCAATGATAATGTCTCAACAACAATATCTTTAATCGATATTTCAATGAGCCCCGCTCGGCTGATACGTTTATTTCGTCCAATCATCCATGCCTGATGACTACTATAAGATCGCGACTTAAAATTGGGTGAGTAGCTATCAATGTAACGGTCTATATCTTTTCTTTGCCAACTATCTATCCAGCGCTCTAGCAACAGACCAATCTGTTGATTTGCCTCCTGTACATTATTATCAACGGCTTCAGGCGTTTCGATATTTTGTAAAGGCTCACCCTCAGCGACAGATATGTTGCCATCATTAACAGTGGCAACGACCGTATTGGCTGGCTGGAAACCTTCCAAAGATAGTAGTGGTGAGAGTGCAGGCGATTGATCTCTCTTTACTCGCAGCGCTTTAGCGTAAGAACGACGCGCCATTGTTTCAAAAACAACGGTGAGATTATTGTAGAGCATCGCATAACTCTCTTTGCTCCTTAAACCTTGTTCCAACATCTGTTGAGCCTTAAGCAGCTTTCCCTCCTCAACCAACAACATCGCTAAGTTGTTGTAGAATTCAGGCTGTTTTGGCTCATCTGCTATCAACTCTTCAAAAGCCGTTATGGCTTTTGAATTTTCACCCGCTCCAGCCAAAGATGTCGCTCGATAAAAACGGATATCAAGCCGCTTCTGCGTCGCTTCTGGTAATGATTGAATAGCACTCAAAGCCTTGGAGTAATTTCCTTTGGCCACCATGTTCGATAATGATTCATCACCCGCACCCTTTACAGCCGCATGTGACACGGCAAGAGTGGAAAACTGCATTACCCCGATTAAGGTAATAGAGTAAATGAGTCGTTTAATTATATTGAATCTATTTTCTAACACACCAGCTTTCCTATTTGATCCGTGCCTATTATATAGGTACTCTCGAAAATCAACAGCCTATTGTATATCCTCAATGGCATCTGGCAAGGAATCAACATGTCTCAAAGCAATCAACTTCTTGAGAAACTTGAGAAGCTCACTGAAATAGGCACCGCACTCTCATCTGAGCACAACACCCAAAAGCTGCTTGAGCTTATTTTACTGGGAGCTAAGGATCTCACCCTTGCCGACGGAGGTACCCTCTACTCCGTTCAGGAAAATAGCACCATTCAGATGGAGATTATTCGTACCGACTCCCTCGACTATGCCATGGGAGGCACCACAGGAAACGAAATACCTTTTCCTCCTATCCCTCTTTTTGATGAAGATCACCAGCCTAACCTGCAGATGGTCGTTACCAATGCCGTACTTCTCGAAACAACCATCAATATTCCCGATGCCTACCATGCAGAGGGGTTTGATTTCTCAGGTACAGCGGCATTTGATGCGCGAACTGGTTACCACTCACAATCATTTCTAACGGTTCCTCTAAAAAATCATCAAAATGACATCATCGGAGTTCTACAGCTTCTTAATGCAACTGACCCTGATAATGGAGAGGTTATCCCCTTCTCCGAAGAGGCTCAACGACTGACCGAGTCACTTGCATCACAAGCCGCCATTGCCCTAACCAACAGACGTCTAATCGATGATCTCAAAAGGCTATTGGAATCATTGATTCAACTCATCGCGGCGGCTATTGATGAAAAATCCCCCTATACCGGAGGTCACTGTGAAAGAGTCCCCGTGCTGACCATGATGTTAGCCGA
>JAOTST010000289.1 GCA_029864785.1 Chromatiales bacterium
GTACAGCGTGGGTCCGAGGCAGAGCCCATGCGCCTGTTACATAGAGCTGGCTGAGAGTAACCAGTAGAGCTAGTGAGTATAAACGTCTCATTTTTTGATTGAGGTGACCTGACTTGTCAGCTCGCCAGTGGCCAATTTGGTTGTGATTGATTCGCCAATTTTAATCTTATCTGCTCGACTTACAACCTCTGAATTATCGGTCAATGTGATGGAGTAACCTCGCTGTAGCGTGGCTAGAGGACTGACGAGGTCCAGTCCTTGTGCGGCTTTGGCTAGCTCTAATTGTTTATGCTCCAAACGGTGACCAATTCCCCTCTGCAACTGTCCCCAAAGGTTGCTCAGGCGTACTTTCGATTGGGAAATTCGTAATGCCGGTCGTTGGCCATTGAGTCGGGATGAGAGGGCATTGAGCTTTCCTGCACCCTGTAACAGCGTATGTTGATTTGTGCGTTGTAGGCGTGCCTCAAGCTCATCAAGCCGCTGTGCCTGATCGAAAATGTGCTGTTGAGGGTGTTTTAGATGACGGCTGAGTGATTGTAGCGAGCTACTGTGAAGTTGAATATCTGACCGAATAGCACGCTTGATGCGTTGAAGTAGCTTCTCTATGTATTGAAGTGATTCCTCTCTATCGTGGGTGACCAGCTCAGCGGCTGCCGAAGGTGTTGGGGCTCGGAGATCCGCCACCAGATCGGCAATAGTGAGATCCACCTCGTGCCCTACAGCTGATACGGTGGGGAGGGTGCTGGCAGCAATGGCGCGAGCAACGCGCTCTTCATTAAAGGGCCAGAGATCTTCGAGTGAACCGCCTCCACGACCAATGATGAGTAGATCGCATTCTGCTCTGCGATTAGCCGTCTCAATCGCATGGACTATTTCCGAGGCTGCCACCTCACCTTGAACCGTAGTAGGGTAGATGATCACCTTAATTGAGGGGTTTCTGCGTGCCAGCACAGAGAGAATATCGCGGACAGCAGCCCCACTGGGTGAAGTGACCACACCAATGGTTTGAGGAGCTTCTGGAATTCTCTTTTTACGCTCCTGTGCGAAGAGCTGTTCAGTTTGAAGGCGCTGTTTAAGATCCTCAAAGGCTCGTTGCAGCGCGCCACTACCCAACTCCTCCATGCTTTCGGTGATGAGCTGAAAATCCCCCCTGTTTTCATAGAGGCTCACCCGTACGCGAATAACAACATGCTGTCCCTCTTTAGGGGTAAAACGCAGGTGTGTGGCACGCATACGGAACATGGCGCAGCGAACCTGGGCAAACTCATCTTTAAGGGTGAAATAGATATGCCCAGAGCGCGGCTTGGCGAGATTGGAGATCTCCCCCTCGACCCATGTTAGAGGAAAATGCCCCTCTAGTTGGGCGCGAGCCTCCCGATTGAGCTGGGATACGGAGTATATTTCGCGATCTTTCATGGAAGGGAATTGTGCGTCTTTTCTGGGCAGATGAGAAGGGGGAAATAGTGGGGCATTGCTGGCGAGAAGAAGAAGCTTAAATACCTTGGAGTCATGGATGACTAAGAGAGCCCCGTACATCCCTGTAGGCCGCCGCTCTTGCGCATCCCTCGGCAATTGCTCTTGCATTGCTCTACCACCTAAATCCCTTTAGGCGTACGCCCACGGCATACCTAGATCCTGTAGACCGCCGCTCTTGCGCATCCCTGCGCCCACGGCATACCTACATCCTGTAGGCCGCCGCTCTTGCGCATCCCTGCGCCCACGGCATACCTACATCCTGTAGGCAATAAAAAAGGCCATCGTTGTTGATGGCCCTCTTAATCAAGCGGGTTAATGTTAGTTCATTGCGGCCGCATTTTTTTGATCGTGGTACTGAGCGACAGCATCGTTCCCCTGTCGTTCTGCTTTTTTTGCGAGCTTGATAGCCTTGGTATATTTTTTCTTTTTTACGGCCTTTTTTGCCTGCTTGATTAACTTGGCTGTATCTCTCCACTCATAACCCACTTTATGAGCGGCTTTCCGAGCTTTTTCAGCGGCTGCAATGGCTGTTGTGGCATCAGTTTTAGCTGTCGCATCTTTTGAGTTGCTCGCTTTGGTTGCGATGGCTTTCTCATTTATAGGCTGTTCGGCAGTCTGCATCTCTGCACATGCGCTCAGCAGAACAATGGCTCCAATGGTGATTATTTTCGTTATCAACTTCATACTCCTCGGTAACTAATCGTTATTTAGGCTGTTCTTCAGCTCTTTTTTAGGACCTTTTAACCCTAGATGTACACCCAATTTGGCTTATTAAGTGTTGTTTGTGGATTAAAGTTGTCAAGTCTGTAGCCTAACCAGTTTACCAGTAAGCCGTCAAACCCTATAATTAGCACTATCAACTTTTTATTGGATCAATACTCATGAGAATAGCTCAAGAAGCCTTTACCTTTGACGATGTTTTACTTGTCCCTGCCCATTCGCAGGTGATGCCAAAGGAGGTTCAGCTTAAAACGCAGCTGACACGCAATATTGAGCTCAATATTCCTCTGTTATCTGCGGCAATGGATACCGTCACCGAGTCGCGCCTTGCCATCACTATGGCTCAAGAGGGCGGTATCGGCATTATTCATAAGAATATGACCATTGACCAACATGCCGCTGAGGTGCGCAAGGTGAAGCGTTATGAGAGTGGCATCGTCAAAGATCCCATTACGGTTTCATCAAATGCCACGGTGCGTGATGTCATGGATTTAACCCGAAAGTTAAAAATTTCAGGTGTGCCTGTTGTCGATGGTGACAATTTGGTTGGTATTGTTACCAACCGTGACCTCCGTTTTGAAGGACAGCTTGATGCGTCGATTACCTCGGTAATGACCCCTAAGGAGAAGCTGGTTACGGTTAAAGAGGGGGCTGATCGTGATGAAGTGCTTTCACTGCTCCATCAACATCGTATTGAGCGGATTCTGGTGGTTAACGATGCATTCCATCTGCGTGGACTGATTACGGTAAAAGATATTCAGAAAGAGACTGAGAAACCGCAAGCGTGTAAAGATAGCAGTGGTAGCTTACTTGT
>JAOTST010000290.1 GCA_029864785.1 Chromatiales bacterium
GAAACTTTGTTGATAGTGAGATAGAACGACCGTTGTGAAATTTCTGGCAACTTATATTTTGAGAGGCCAGAAAGAGGCGGTCATCGCGACCGCCGTAACGGCACTTCTATCGCTGATATTTTTTCCGCTAAGTTATATTAGTGCCGCTGCGGTGGGTCTGGTGACCCTCCATATCGGTGCAAAGCAGGGGTTGGTTGTTGCAACCGTCTCTGCGGCAGTCATGGCAGTTTTAGGGCAGTTGCTGGTGGGTAGTTACCTACCGGCAGTCGCCTATCTGCTTCTGCTCTGGTTACCGCTGTGGTGGATTGCCGACAGATTGCGTCGAGATAAAGTGTTATCTCTTAGCCTGTTGCAGTCAGCAGCGTTTGGGGTGTTGATTATTGCCGGATTTTATCTGGCTCTTGAAGACCCTTCGGCCTGGTGGCGAGGCGTGTTGGATGAATCTTTTCGCATCATCTTTCAAGATGTGAGTGAGATTAACCGCACGGAGCTCAGTCAGATGATTGAGCAAATTGCCAACCTGATGACCGGTATGATGGCCGTTGCCTTTTTGATACACCTTCTGGGGAGTCTATTTCTCGCCCGCTGGTGGCAGGCAACGCTACATAATCCGGGCGGGTTTGGTGGTGAGTTTCGCGACATTAGGCTGGGCAGAGTGGTCGCAGGTGTCACCGTTGGTCTGTTGATCGTCGCCTTCACCATGGGTGGGGCGGTACTAACAGACCTGCTGTTGATGATGGGCGTACTGTTTATGTTACAGGGGATCGCCCTGGTGCATGCTCTGGTTCATAACCGAAAGGCGCATCAGGGGTGGTTGATAGGACAATATGTGTTATTAACCGTGGCGATGCCGCAGACGGTGATGACATTGGCTCTGGCCGGACTGCTCGATAACTGGTTTAACTTCAGAGGCTTCTGGCCTTTGAGAAATGCGGAGAAAGATCCTGAAGAGGGATCCGACTAAAGAATTGAAAATAAGGTAACCAATGTTGGTTGCAAAGAATTTATTGATGAGGTGTTGTGATGGATATCATTCTACTAGAGAAAGTACGTAACCTGGGTGACCTGGGTGAGCAGGTAAGAGTTAAGTCGGGTTATGGTCGTAATTTCCTGATCCCTGGCGGTAAAGCGGTTATGGCGACTAAAGTCAATATCGAAAAATTTGAAGGCCGTCGTGCCGAGCTTGAGGCGAAGGCTTCTGAGAAGATGGCTGCTGCCGAAGCACGTGGTGCTAAGCTGGCAGAGATTGATGGTGTGACTATCACCATGCGTGCCAGTGACGAAGGTAAGCTCTTCGGTTCTGTTGCAGCACTCGATGTGGTTGATGCCCTTAACGCAGCCGGTGCTGAGGTTAATAAGCGTGAGGTGATCATGCCTGAAGGTCATATCCGTCAAATCGGCGATTATGAGCTGATTATTCAGCTTCATAGCGATGTGAACCAGCCTTTCAAGCTGACTATCGCTGCTGAGTAAGATGTAAGCTAGCTTCAGCTCTATCACAACTTGGTGGTGGAGCTGGCTTAGTTACTCTTACTAAATAAAAAAGCGCGCTATCCATTGGGTAGTGCGCTTTTTTTTGCCTACAGGATGTAGGGCTGATAATTGCTCCTGCATTATCAGCACTTCTGCCATCCATGGCGGTCGTACTCCGTGGGCGCAGGGATGCGCAAGAACGGCGTTGTTTGTGCCCCTCTAAAGTTTAGATATTTGTGCTTCTTGCGAATTCATTGAAGTCGTACGCCGTGGGCGCAGGGATGCGAAAGAGCGGTGTTGTTTGTGCTCCTCAAAAGTATCTATTGTTTCAATCACTTATGTTGCGGGCGAGGATGTGTAGGAGCAGTTCCTAAATATTTTTGAACTACCAATACAGAAGCGCACTCTCACCCCCAAATCTGTTAATATTTCCCTAATTACTTAACAACCTAAAATCGACCAACCGTGAATCAACCCCCAGATTTTTCCAACACCACAGAAGCGCTAAAGGTACCACCTAACTCGATAGAGGCGGAGCAGTCGGTATTGGGTGGACTTATGCTTGATAATGAGGCGTGGGATGCGGTTGGTGATATGGTGACCGATAGTGACTTTTATCGCCGGGATCACCGCCTTATTTTTCAGACCATCTCGAAGATGATGGAGCTGGGGCTCTCCTGTGATGCGATTACCATCGCCGAGCGGCTCGACAAGAGTGGTGAGTTGGATGATGCGGGCGGTGTAACCTACCTTGGCGAACTGGTCTCTGCCATCCCCAGTGTTGCCAATATTAAGGCCTATGCAGAGATTGTGCGTGAGCGGGCGGTCTCTCGGAACCTCATTAAAGTGGCCAATGAGATCGCCGACAGCGCCTTTATGCCTGATGGGCAAACGGTTGAGCAGCTGCTCGATACGGCCGAGAAGAAGGTCTTTGAACTGGCTGAACATGGTACCCGCCACCGAGCTGGTTTTGAGCCGATGAAAGCGCTGCTGACAAAGGCAATAGACCGTATTGAGGCGGTATTTGCCAGTGATAGTGTGATTACCGGCGTCACCACCGGAATGGATCGCTTTGATGAGGAGACCTCCGGACTACAGAACTCGGATCTCATTATTGTTGCGGGTCGTCCATCGATGGGAAAGACCAGTTTTGCGATGAATATTGCCGAAAATTCGGCCATCAAAGTGGGCTGCCCTGTTGCCGTATTTTCTCTTGAGATGCCCGGTGACCAGTTGGCGATGCGGATGATCTCCTCCTTCGGACGAATTAATCTGAAAGATCTTCGTACTGGAAATTTAACCGATGAAGATTGGCCTAAAATTACGATGGCCACAGGAATGCTCTCAGAGGCACCAATCTACGTCGATTACACACCAGGACTTACCCCAACCGAGCTGAGAGCCAAGGCGCGCCGTCTGAAACGTGAGAGTGGCCTCGGGATGATCATTATCGACTATCTCCAGTTGATGGAGTCGGGTAGTGGCGGTCAGGGGGATAACCGTGCCACCGAGCTCTCGA
>JAOTST010000291.1 GCA_029864785.1 Chromatiales bacterium
CTCTAGCCAACTGCACGCACAGCTAACACACCCTCAATATCGTTCATTTTGGCAACCACATCATCGGAGATAGCCTGATCGACATCAACCAGCGTATAGGCAACTTCACCCAGTGATTTATTAAGCATGTCGATAATATTAAGGCCCGCATCCGCCAACGATGAAGAGATCTGGCCTAACATATTAGGGACATTTGAATTGACGACAGAGAGACGAAATGCCCCTTCAGTACGCGCCATCTTCACCTCAGGAAAATTAACTGAATTGAGGACATTACCATTCTCAAGATAGTCCTTCACCTGATCGGCGACCATTATCGCGCAGTTCTCCTCTGCTTCACGAGTAGAGGCTCCAAGGTGTGGCAAAGTAATCACCTTAGAGTGGTTTTTCAGCAAATTGGTTGGAAAGTCGCAGACATAGGCGTAAGCCTTGCCCGAATCAAGCGCACGCACCATCGCTTCATCATTCACAATACCACTACGGGCAAAGTTGAGAATGACGACATTATCTTTCATGTTAGCCAGGCGCTCATCATTGATCAGATCTTTGGTGGCATCGATCAGTGGTACATGGAAGGTGACGAAATCTGAACTATTGAGCAGCTCTTCAACACTCGATGCCTGCTTCACAGAGGCATCAAGCTGCCATGCACCCTTAACGGTAATACCGGGGTCAAAACCGATCACGTTCATACCGAGTGCAATCGCGGCATTGGCGATACGCATGCCGATAGCACCCAGACCAACCACACCGAGGGTGCGTCCAGGCAGTTCGAAGCCACCGTAGTTCTTCTTGCCCGCCTCAGTCGCCTTACCGATCTCGGTATCACTACCTTCGAGGTTTTTAGAAAAGTCCCACGCCTGACCGATGTTACGGCACGCCATCAGCATACCGGCAATCACCAGCTCTTTAACCGCATTGGAGTTTGCACCCGGAGCGTTAAAGACACAGACACCCTTCTCAGTCATCTTATCAAGGGGAATATTATTGACACCCGCACCGGCACGCCCCACTGCTTTAAGTGATGCAGGAATATCCATATCGTGCATCTTAAATGAGCGCAGCAAGATCCCATCGGGATGCTGTATCTCAGAAGCGACCTCATATTTATCACGAGGAAGACGCTCCAGACCAGCGACTGAAATATTATTGAGTGTCAGAATTTTATTCATCTTATATGGCCCCTTTTTATTCTCTTCACTTTAACAACGACACAGTGGTGAGTTAGATAGTTACCCGTGCTTCTTTTCGAATTCAGCCATAAATGCAATCAGTGCATCCACCCCCTCTTCCGGCATCGCATTGTAGATACTCGCGCGCATCCCACCGACTGAACGGTGACCTTTAAGGGTGACCAGACCTGCATCCTTCGCCCCAGCGAGGAAGGTCGCATCCAGCTCGGCATCGGCCAGAGTAAATGGCACGTTCATCAGCGAGCGACTATCCAGCGCGACTGGATTGGCATAGAAGCTAGAGTTATCAATCGCCGCATAGAGCTTGCCCGCTTTACGAACATTGACCTCAGACATGCCTGCCAGACCACCCAGCTCCTTGAGCCATGCGAAGACCAAACCAGCCAAGTACCAGGCGTAGGTTGGTGGCGTGTTGTACATTGAGTCGGCATCGGCATGAGTTTTATAGTTAAACATGGTGGGCGTTCCATCAATGGTTTCACCAATCAGGTCTTCACGCACAATCACCAGAGTCAGTCCCGCAGGGCCAACATTCTTCTGGGCACCGGCATAGATAACGCCAAATTTAGAGACATCAATTTCACTTGAGAGAATGCACGAAGAGAAATCTGCGACCAGAGGCTTATCACCCACCTCAGGGACATATGGAAATGCTACACCCTCAATCGTCTCGTTAGGAACGTAGTGGACATAAGCCGCATCATCAGAGAGGTTTAGCTGATCCTGGCTCGGCGCCATAGTGAACTTGCCTGACTCGGCAGATGCGTCAAAGGCGACATTCACTTCGCAGTAACGTGAAGCCTCTTTAATTGCCTTCTTACCCCAAGAGCCGGTCAGAATATAGTCAGCCTTGTTGCCACCGCGCAGCAAGTTCATGGGAATCATCGCAAACTGGCTCGATGCGCCACCCTGAAGGAAGAGCACCTTATAGTTATCAGGATATTCATCACCTCACGCAGATCGGCCTCGGCCTGTGCTGCAATCGACATATACTCCTTACCACGGTGAGACATCTCCATCACCGACATACCACTGCCATTCCAGTCGAGCATCTCGGCTTGAGCTTTTTGAAGAACTGCATGAGGGAGCATGGCAGGGCCAGCACTAAAGTTATAAGTAGTCATATCAATAAGTTACCGTATTAATTAAATTAAAGTAATTTGTTGTCAATTTATTCTTCTGATGTCTCTTCAGAACCCTCTTCCGACTCATCATCTTCGTCATCAGAGTCCGACTCGACAATGCGCGAAAGCCCAATCAACTTCTCTTTTGACGTGAGGTTAATCAGCTTAACGCCCTGAGTATTTCGACCTACGACCGAGACCTCAGCGACGCGGGTACGCACCAACGTGCCGCCATCGGTGATGAGCATAATTTCATCTTCGTCATTAACCAATGTTGCACCGACCACGGCACCGTTACGATCAGAGGTCTGGATGGCGATAACACCTTTGCCTCCTCTGCCCTTCGTTGGGTAATCCTCGATACGGGTACGCTTACCAAAACCGTTCTCGGTGGCGGTGAGCACACAACCCTCATCGGCAATAATCAATGCGTTAACCTTGTGCTCTTCGGGCAGACGGATACCACGAACACCGCGCGAGACACGCCCCATAGAACGCACATCGGCCTCTTTAAAGCGCACCGACTTACCCTCTGTTGAGAAGAGCATAATATCCTGCTGACCATCGGTGATATCGACACCGACCAACTGGTCATCTTCAACCAGATCGATGGCGATAATGCCGTTGGCGCGACGACGCGAGAATGCGGTCAATGGTGTCTTTTTG
>JAOTST010000292.1 GCA_029864785.1 Chromatiales bacterium
CCCTGTCGGAGGGAGACCTGCTGGAGGTGACCTGTACCGATCCCGGGGTAAAAAACGATATCCCTGCGTGGTGTAGAATCAATGGTCACGAGGTGATCGCTATTGAAGAGGATTCGGGTGAGATCATCGTCACTGTTAAGGTAGGTAAGGAATGACTCATAGCCACGGACACAATCATCAAGCGTTTGAAGAGATCGAGCCCTCGGATAGTCGCTATCAGGTGATTCGACGAGTTACGCTGATTGGCTCGGTACTTGATACGGTATTGGCAGTGATAAAGGTCGTGGTTGGCTATATGGCCAATTCACAGGCGCTGATTGCCGATGGGATACACTCTTTTTCAGACCTTGTAACGGACGTGATGGTGATTGTTGCGGCCAAACATGGCAGTCAGGATGCGGATGAGAAGCACCCCTATGGCCACGGTCGTTTTGAGACGATTGCGACGGTTATTCTCGGTATCACGCTGATTGGCGTTGCGTTTGGAATTGCCTGGGAGGCATTTGATCGATTGCTGCACCCCGAAGAGCAGGTGGTGCCTGGGGCCTTGGCCATTATCGTGGCACTGGTGTCGGTCTTCTCTAAAGAGTGGATCTACCGCTACACGATGCGCGTTGCCGTCAAGATACACTCGGATATGCTTAAGGCGAATGCCTGGCATAGTCGTACCGATGCAATCTCTTCGATTATTGTCGTCGTCGGGTTAGGCGGCACGATGGCGGGTCTCCCCTATCTCGATGCGATCGCCGCGATCGGGGTTGGCATGATGATCGCCATGATCGGTTGGCAGTTGGCAATGAAGAGCGTCCATGAGTTGGTTGACTCGGCTCTGGATGTCGAGCGGGTTAAAGTGATTCGCGAAATGATCCTTGAGATCGATGGGGTCAATCGAGTGCATGAGTTGCGTACCCGCAAGATGGGCGGAGAGGTGTTGATGGATCTTCACCTTGAGGTTGGCTCCCACCTCAGTGTCTCTGAAGGACACTATTTGAGTGAGTGTGTACGCAAACGGGTGGAGAAGGAGTTTGATGAGGTACTCGATGTACTGGTGCATATCGACCCCGAAAATGATGAGAAAGATAAACCGAGTTCAGAGCTGCCGACACGCAACGAAGTGGAACAGCGGTTATATGAAGTTTGGGGTGATGAGGGGATTCGTGAACAGATTGAGCGCATCACGCTTCACTATCTGTCGGGGAGCATTGAGGTGGAGCTACTGTTAAAGCCAGATGCCATGGATACGATTAGCACCAAGCAGGAGCTGATCGATAAGACAGAGGCTATCGAGTGGGTAGAATCGCTTAACATCCACCTAGAAGCACCATAATGGTGCGGATTATGGTGTAGCGCACCATTATGGTGCTCCAAGAAAATCACCCTTTGGCTGTAATTGATTAAGAGAGTATGATTCAGCGCTCTAGATAGCGTGTTCAAGGGGTGAGCCGCTACGCCATACTATATGGCACAATTTGTGCTGTTTATGTACAAAAACAACCCTGAAAATTTTTATGTTAGACACAACCTGTCTGACCATTGATATATAAAGTCCAATTTGGAGAACACAAATGTCTGATGTAGATAACGTATTCAAGCTGATTAAAGATACCGGCGCAAAGTTCATTGATTTCCGTTTTACCGATACCCACGGTAAACAGCAGCACGTCACCCAGCCTGTTTCTAAGGTTGATGAAGGCACCTTTGAAGATGGCAACATGTTCGACGGCTCTTCGATTCAGGGCTGGAAAAGTATCAATGAGTCAGATATGGTCTTAATGCCTGATCCATCGACAGCAGTCCTCGACCCATTTTCTGATGAGCCGATGCTCAACATCACCTGTGACATCCTTGAGCCTCACACTATGGAGGGTTACGAGCGTGACCCACGTTCTGTTGCTAGCCGCGCTGAAGAGTATCTGAAGTCTACCGGTATCGGTGATAGCGCCTACTTCGGGCCAGAGCCTGAGTTCTTTATCCTTGATGATGTTCGTTGGGGCTCTGATATGAGCGGCTCTTTCGTTAAGATTGACTCTGAAGAGGCCGACTGGAACTCAGAGAAGGCGTATGCCGATGGCAACATGGGTCACCGTCCTGGCGTTAAAGGTGGTTACTTCCCCGTTCCTCCTGTTGATTCACTCCATGATGTCCGTGCCTCTATGTGCCTGGCCATGGAAGAGATGGGACTCGATATCGAAGTTCATCACCACGAAGTTGCAACCGCAGGTCAGTGTGAGATCGGTGTTGCTGCAAACACGCTGACTAACAAGGCTGACGAAGTTCAGACCCTTAAGTATTGTGTACACAACGTAGCTCACGGCTACGGCAAGACGGCGACCTTTATGCCTAAGCCAATCGTTGGTGATAACGGCTCTGGTATGCACGTCAACATGTCTATCTCTAAAGATGGCAAGAATATCTTCGACGGCCCTGAGTACGGTAATCTTTCAGAGACTGCCCTCTATTTCATCGGCGGTATCATCAAGCACGCCCGTGCACTGAATGCATTTGCTAACGCCTCTACCAACTCGTATAAGCGTCTAGTTCCTGGCTTTGAAGCACCTGAGTTGCTGGCATACTCAGCGCGTAACCGCTCTTCAGCGATTCGCCTCCCCTACTCAGCGAGCCCTAAGGGTCGTCGCGTTGAAGTTCGCTTCGGAGATCCTTCAGCCAATCCATACCTCTGCTTCTCGTCAATGCTGATGGCCGGCCTTGATGGTATCACCAACAAGATCCACCCAGGTGAGCCAATGGACAAAGATCTGTATGACCTACCTGCAGAAGAGAAGGCGCAGATCCCAACAGTCTGCTCTAGCTTTGAACAGGCGCTTGAGGCACTCAACAATGATCGTGAGTTCCTGACACAGGGCGGTGTATTTACTGACGATCTCATCACGGCCTATATCAAACTGAAGACGGAAGAGGTTACACGTCTGCAAATGACCACTCATCCTGTTGAGTTCGATATGTATTACAGC
>JAOTST010000293.1 GCA_029864785.1 Chromatiales bacterium
CCTTCATGGTGTCCGCTCAGGCAACCTCTATTTATAGATGGACTGACAAGACAGGACAGGTTCACTACACAAGAACCCCCCCACATAAATCCATGACAAGTAAAAAGGTTGAACGTCAAAATGACAGTCAAGTGCCTACAGCAAGAATAGAAGATTCACCGATCATTAAACAGCCTACGATAGAGCCCCCCGAAACTATCGAGATGAGTGCTGCCGCCAAGAGACGGCAAGCGTTATGTGAATCTGCCCAGTACCAGCTCAATGAGATGCGCCGAACCGATAAAGTAATCGAAAATGGTCACGAGATAGAGATTACCGATGACGAACGAAAAAAACGGATGAAAGCACAAGAACAGGCCGTTAAAGAGTATTGCTCACAGCCGCAACCTCAACCAACATTGCATCCGCAACTTGAGCCCTTACCAAAACCCAAACAGTAGTCCATTACCCCATATACCAACTATTTAGGATCCCCCGACCCAATGCGCGCCTCCCAATACCTGATTGCCACCGTAAAAGAGACCCCCTCCGATGCCGAGATTGTCAGCCACCAACTGATGCTCCGAGCTGGCATGATTAGAAAACTCGCCTCAGGGCTTTACACATGGTTACCAATGGGACTGCGCATTCTGCGTAAGGTCGAAAACATTGTCCGAGAAGAGATGGATCGAGCTGGCGCTCTGGAGCTACTGATGCCTGCGGTACAACCTGCCGAGTTATGGCAGGAATCGGGGCGCTGGGATACGATGGGTGCCGAGATGCTACGCCTCACCGATCGCCACAATCGTGAATTCTGCTTTGGCCCCACCCATGAAGAGATTATTACCGATATGGTTCGCAACGAGCTGCGTAGTTATAAACAGCTGCCCGCCAACTTCTACCAGATTCAGACCAAGTTTCGCGATGAACGCCGCCCCCGTTTCGGCGTGATGCGTGCCCGTGAATTTTTGATGAAGGATGCCTACTCATTTCATCTCAACGACGAGTCACTGAAAGAGACCTATGCAGTGATGCACGAGACTTACTCACGCATCTTCACGCGTTTGGGCCTAGACTTCCGCCCCGTTCTAGCCGATACCGGAGCCATCGGTGGCAGCGGTTCTCATGAGTTTCACGTACTCGCCGACTCAGGTGAGGATGCCATCGCCTTCTCCACCGAGAGCGATTATGCCGCCAATGTCGAGAAGGCCGAGGCTCTGCCACCCCAGGATGAACGACCTGCACCTTCTCAAGATATGAGTGTGGCAGAGACTCCCCAAAAACATACCATCGAAGAGGTCGTAAACTTTCTCAAAGTGGAAGCCACGCAAACCCTCAAGACATTGGTGGTTCATGGTGCAGATGAGAGTGGTGAGAAAGAAGGTGTGATCGCACTGGTTCTACGCGGCGACCATGAACTCAACGAGATTAAGGCCGAGAAGTTCTCTCAAGTCTATGCCCCCCTCACCATGGCATCAGAAGAGGATATTCGTGCCGCCATCGGCTGTGGTATCGGCTCTATCGGCCCCGTTGAACTTGGTATCCCGATGATTGTTGACCGCGATGCGGCCTTTGTTGCCGACTTTGTCTGCGGCGCAAATGAGGATGGTAAACATCTGGTTGGGGTTAACTGGGGTCGAGATCTCCCCGAACCGGAGATCGCCGACATCCGTAATGTCGTTGAAGGTGATAAAAGTCCCGATGGCAAAGGTACGCTCACCATCAAGCGCGGCATTGAGGTCGGCCATATCTTCCAGCTTGGTCAGAAGTATAGTGAGTCGATGAACGCGACAGTCCTTGATGAGAACGGTAAGACGGCTACTATGACGATGGGCTGTTACGGCATCGGTGTCAGCCGCATTGTGGCCTCTGCCATTGAGCAAAATCATGATGACAAAGGGATCATCTGGCCTGATGCGATTGCCCCCTTCCAACTCACACTACTAGCGATGAACTACAACAAGTCTGATGCGGTTCGAGAGACTGCCGATAAATTATACGAAGAACTCACCGCCGCCGGTATCGATCTAATTCTGGATGATCGTAATGAACGCGCCGGAGTGATGTTCGCCGATATGGAGCTCATCGGCATTCCTCATCGTATCGTGGTGGGCGATCGTGGCCTGAAAAACGGGGCGGTGGAGTATAAAGGTCGCCGCGATGCAGATAATCAAGATATTCCACTCGATGGTCTTGTCGACTGGATTGTTCAAAAGATTGGGCATTAAAAGAATAAATCTGCATTTCATATTGGTGCTGGGATTGCTCCCAGCACTTCTCCACTTTTATCCCTCCAATGTTGTTGCGGCAGAGCGTGTCAAAGTGGTTGATAGCGAGCTCAAACAACGACTCATTACCGCCCTCGCCATTGATGACAAGGTGAAGGATCGCTTTGATATGAGCGTCTGGGTCACCGATATGGAGGCGCGCCTAAAACCCTACATCAACGACTCCAGCAATCGACTGAAATTACTAAAGCATGTCTATCAGGAATCGCGTCGCGTCGATATACCACCAGAACTGGTGCTGGCCGTTATCCACATTGAGAGTAACTTTGATCGCTTTGCCATCTCACGTGTTGGGGCACGCGGGCTGATGCAGATTATGCCCTTCTGGTTGAACGAAATTGGCCGCCCCGAAGATAACCTTTTTAGCATTGCAACTAATCTGCGTTTTGGTTGCACAATACTGCGCCACTACATTGATAAAGAGAATGGCGATATTGCCACGGCCCTTGCACGTTACAACGGCAGCATCGGTAAACGGAAATATCCTGATAAAATTTTTGCCAAATTACGTCGTTACTGGTATCGCTCCTAACTGAATCGCTGTTGAATGGTGATATACACCTCAACCGGATCTCCAATATCAAGCAACGATTTAACCCAACGATTGTTCGCCTTATTATTCATTCCTAGAATCGACTGCTTCACCCGCAGTAAACTCGATGCATTCATACTCAACTGTCGATATCCGAGCCCCAACA
>JAOTST010000294.1 GCA_029864785.1 Chromatiales bacterium
GGGTTTGAATGCAAGCTCTGCAATCAGGTTTTCGTAGTCGCTACCCTTCCATGGCACTCCCAATGTCACTTGGGGCTCGATGAATGTCACTATCTTTCCCGCACTAAGACGCAGACGTTCGATCCCAGAATTACGTTCAATAAATCGGCTGCTGAGTCCGAGTGACATCTGGTTGGCGTCTATTTGACGATCTGCACCGGTAAAGCGATTATCCTGAAACAGTTGATTCCAGCTAAAGGCGATGGTTGATGTATCAAAATTTGGATAGCTACTTTGATCGACATAGGGCGTGTATAGATAGAAGAGTCGTGGCTCTAATGTCTGTTGATAGGGGGTGTTGCCAAGCTTTATATCGCGGTCAAAGAAGAGACCGCTATCGAGACTCAATATTGGAACTGTTCGCTGGATTGATGCTGTGCTGTTATTGAGTTGATAACGGGTGTGGCGGAGTTTCATTTTAGGACGTAAAAAACCGCCCGCGGATTCAATAGGGTAATTGACCGAAGGGCGAATATCTAATCGGTTTCCTGTTACTACAGAGTCTGTTACATGAGCGAACCGAGTCCACTCTGAATTGAGCGAGAATTTTAATTTAGAGTTTGACGGTGGATTCCATGCGAGGGTGATTTGTGGCAGACGCTGGTAGATGGGTGCGTTGGTTAGCTCCTGATAGCTTTGCAGGTTGGCCTTCATGTTGAATGTTGCATTGCGGTAACCGTATTCGATGCGTTGCTCTAATCGAACACTGCTGCTATCGACAATGGTGCTTCCAAGATCATTGAGATAGTTATTATCGCTGATATTATTGACATTGATCGTACTGTACCAGCCATCCTTGCTGTAGCGGTGGTTCACTCGACTAAAGAGACGATTGTCACCGTTGAGCAGTTTGTCACTGGGCAGGTAATCAATATTGACCTCACCGCTGCTATGGGGTGTTAGAAAACGAAATTCATTCATCAGCATGGTGCCGCGTTTTTGAATCAATCGAGGCGTAATTGTGGCGTCGTATTCAGGGGCGATATTCCAGTACCAAGGGATTGTTACGTCAGAGCCATTGCGCTCGGAGCTGCTAAAGGTGGGTGGCAGTAGTCCTGTTTTACGTCCCTTAAGGGGAAAGTTGATGTAAGGCAGATAGAGGAAGGGGATCTGTTTGAATTTAACCGTAACATTGTAGGCCTCACCGGTATTACTCTGTTGGTCTAATTTCATTGAACTTGCACTCATCTCCCATGCTCGATTATCGGGAGGGCAGGTAGAGTAACTAACCGTGTTTAACTCACTGTGCTGGCGGTCAATAATGGTGATCTTTTCTGCACTACCACTGACGTCATAGGCGGGTAGTTGGAATTGGTTATGCTCAAATTGGCCTCGATTGGCCTCAGGGGATATCGTTCCTGACCGGCTTTGTAGCTGGAGCTCATCGGTTTGATAATTGACGTTGTCTTTTAATCTCATACTATCTCCAGGCCGATCGTAGATAATCTCCTCGGCGGATATACGGTGTTGATTATTGATGAGCTTTGCCTGCCCCTTAAAGGTTGTGACTTCACCTTCCCGACTCATTTGGTCGGCACTCATTAACGTCTCATCCTCGGCAAGGGATGTTTTACGTTTATTTAATTCGGGAGAATTGATCGGAGGAAATGGAACAATTTTGCACTCACTACTCTCTGCCCCATGGCTGGTTGGGCTTGCAACTAAAAGTGCAAAAAAGATGAGAGTGGCGCTGAGCTTCTGATACATGGGCGAATTGTACTACGCCGTTGAAGCTAGAAGCAGCATTTACCTTTTATCAAAGAGAGCCGCTTTAATGGGGCTGAGACAGGCCGGATGCGTAGTTAGACAGAGTGTAGTCCTAGAACGCCTTCCATTTTTTCAGCGGTTTCAGATTTTCCGGTACGACTGTCGCCGACAAGTGCCACGGTAACGCTGAGCTCTTTAACATCATCACCCAATAAAGCACGTTTCTTGGAGGCCACTGCTTTAATGAGATCAATCAGGTCTTCGGCGAGGCGAACAGGCCCCTCCTGCTCGACTTGACTGCGATTTTTATAGCCGCAGCGGCTGATGTCATCATCGCTGTTATCATTATAGACTCCAGCCATGAGTTGACTGTGGGCGACACCAATCAGGAACTCATCACGGCCAACAAGGTCATTGATCGCATCGATCAGATTCTCTTCATTCTTCGAATACTGTGCGTAGAGCTCGGGGTGGAGGATGGTGTCATCTTTCTCTTTTAATAGAGGGAATGGATTGGCCCAGTAGCTACTCTCTTTGCTTCCTCGATGGCTGTGGGTACTGCCTGATGCGACGCGTTCACCGAGTCGTAAATGGTCAATGGCTACAGATACACCCATGTCTGTGTCGACGGTGGGGGAGCCCTGTTCGATAATCGTGAAATTATTCATGTAAAGCAGAATATCGAGGGGGTCGCCATTAAGAACTTCGTCATCCTGTGAGACGGGAACGATTTGACGGGCGTTAGAGCCTGTCTCCTTATTGTAACCAACTTCACGCCCCTCCATCTGTTGCTTGGCCTGTTCGCTGAAACCATCGAGGCAGGCAAATGCCCCTGTTTCGGTTCCATAAAAGATGGGGCGGGAGACATTGTTATCATCCTTCTCCAGGGCTATACGTCCCATATCATCGGCTTTGATGTACATATCGGCGATGTAGGGTTCGCCCTGTTCATCGAATTGCATCTCATAGCGGGTACAGCCGCAGTGCAGTGGAATTTCGGCGTTGTTGATGGCGAGCACATTATGCAGGGTGAGGATCGGCTTTTTGCAGTAACCGAAATATTTGAGCTCATCGTTATTAGGAACCATACCGATAAGAATCTTATTCTCGATATCCCAGTGGTAGCCGAGATCTTCCATTTGACGGTTGGGGTCGCCAAACAGGAATATCCCATCAGGGCGACGGCCATCACGAATTTTCAG
>JAOTST010000295.1 GCA_029864785.1 Chromatiales bacterium
CTCTAGCAGCGTATCAACAACACCGAGAGCAATATCTTCAAGATTGGTTACTTTGAGGCCAACGAGCTGACCCCAGTAGAACTCACCTTCTGCAAGTTTGGAGAGTTGTTCTCGTTTGATGGCAATGACTTTTTGCTGGAATTCAATCGCTTGATCGCGATCATCACAGCCTACAATCTTGGCAACGACACCCTTGCTATGGGCACGACCGGTCTCTAACTCAACGGGTGTCCACCCATTATTGTCTTGGAGGTACCAGGTTTTATAGGTCAGGATATTTTCGCGGGGCTGGGTATGTGAGAAGACACGTACCCAGCCGCGAACGCCATAGAGGCCAGAGATCTTTCCGACAACAATGAAGTCATCACCACTACTCATCGGAACTATCTCTGCATTAAGAGATTAAGCGGCCGCTTTGCTCTCTTTAACCAGCTTGGCAACACGAGGTGAAGGTTGTGCACCTAAACCAATCCAGTGATCGATGCGTTCTTGCTCAAGGCGCAGACGCTCTTCGCTTCCGGTTGCTGTTGGGTTAAAGAAACCCACACGCTCAATAAAGCGACCATCACGACGGTTACGACTGTCAGTAACAACCAAGTGATAGAAAGGGCGCTTTTTAGAACCGCCACGTGACATACGAATAACTACCATTGTTTCCAAATTCCTCAAACAGATAATCGGGATGATGCTTTAGGATGAAAGCCTGCCGCAACAAAGCCGCGCATTATAGAACAAATATTACCGAAAATGTAACTATTACAGACAATTATGGGGCGAAATATTCGTTTTACCTGTCAACTCTCTTTGGAGAGGGTCGGCCATGCCGATTTCAGGTAGCCCAACATCGACCAGATGGTAAGGAGTGCGGCGATATAGAGCAACGTCAGTCCCCAGAGCGCCATCGAGTGACCGAGAATGGGGTCATGATAGATAAGGAAGCCGAGCGAGCCCATCTGAGCCGATGTTTTGAGCTTACCGAGCATACTGACGGCTACCTTACTGGAGGCACCAATCTCTGACATCCACTCCCGCAGTGCAGAGATGGTAATTTCTCGCCCCACGATAATAGCGGCTGGAATCGCTATCCAGAACCCAGAATAGGGCGTGGGATTGAGATCAACAATCAGAATTAGTGCCACTGCAACCATCAATTTATCCGCCACAGGATCCAAAAATGCACCAAAACGGCTACTCATTCCCAGTTTTCGGGCTAGATAACCATCAAGCCAGTCGGTGACACCGGCAACAAAAAAGATCACCGTCGCTGCGATGTTGGCCCACTCTACCGGGTAGTAGAAGACAATAATCAGCACAGGAATCAGTACGATACGTAGAAGAGTGAGTATATTTGGCAGGGTCAGTTTCATAATTTTGGGTGGAAGGTATCGTAAATCTCTTCGGCTAGTTTGCGGCTAATTCCTTTAATACTTTGTAAATCCTCTATACCCGCCCGAGCAACCTCCTGAAGGCCTCCAAACTGTTTTAATACCAGTTGTCGACGTTTAGGCCCAAGACCAGGAATCGCTTCCAAAGGCGATGTTTTCCTTGTTTTGGCTCTTCGCTGTCGATGCCCTGTTATTGCAAAACGGTGAGCCTCATCACGAACCTGTTGGATCAGATGGAGCGCAGGTGAATCAGGCGGCAGTATAATCGGCTGAGATTGTCCCGACAAGATGAGTTGTTCCAATCCCGGCTTACGCGTCTCCCCTTTAGCAACGCCCAATAGTGTGATTCCAGCCAATTGGAGCTCTTCCATAACCATTTCAGCCTGACGGAGCTGCCCCAAACCACCATCAATCAGCAATAGATCGGGCCATTTGGCAGAATCATCACTCTCTTTAAGCCGACGATACCGCCTCTCCAGTGCCTGTCGCATTGCGGCATAGTCATCACCACCAGTGATTCCCTCAATATTGTAACGACGGTAATCTGATTTGATTGCCCCTTCACGTCCAAATACCACACACGATGCGACCGTCGCCTCCCCCATGGTGTGACTGATATCAAAACACTCAATTCGCTGAGGATCCTCATCAAGTTTGAGTGCTTGGGTCACCGATTGAAACTGTCCACGTAGACTCTCTTTTCTCGCCAAGTGTGTTGATAGAGCTTGATCTGCATTACGTTCTGCCATCTCTATCCAGTGCATCCACTCCCCCCTTTGGGGTCTACGGATCTCTACTTTTTTACCCAGCTGCTCAGTTAGCACCTGCTCCAACAAAGCACGCGCTTCAATATCCTGATTAATCAATATTTGCGCCGGAATTTTGCGCTGACCTGCACCATCTTCATCGATTAAATAGTACTGAGAAATAAAAGCACTCAGCATCTGTTCAATATTAGAACCCTGAGTGTGAGATGGAAAAAATCCTTTGTTCCCCAAATTCTGACCATCACGAATATTAAAGAGCTGGATTGTCCCAACCCCTCCCTTCTCAGCGACAGCGATTACATCAAGGTCACCACTTTGACTTACCACATGCTGACGTTCTTGCACCCGTCGAAGATGTGCAATTTGATCACGTATCCGCGCGGCCTTTTCAAACTCCAAGGCTTGTGAAGCTCTCCCCATCTGCTCAACCAACTCATCAATAACAATGCTCTGCTCGCCTCGGAGAAACATTACGGTGTAGCGCACATCTTCTGCATACTCCTCCTCAGAGATATAGCCAACACAGGGAGCAGAACAGCGATCGATCTGATATTGCAAACAGGCTCGACTACGATTTTTATAGAAAAGATCATCACATTGTCGTATCGGAAAGATCTTCTGCAACAACCCCAGACTTTCACGCACAGATCCTGCACTAGGATAAGGACCAAAATAACGCCCTTTCTTGCGTCGCGTTCCTCGATGAAGTGTAAGCCTTGGATAGGCATGATTCGAAAGAAAGATATAGGGATAGCTTTTATCGTCACGCAGCAGGATGTTGTAACGGGGTCGAT
>JAOTST010000296.1 GCA_029864785.1 Chromatiales bacterium
TTTGCCACATTCTCTGGTGGTCATCCGTATCGATCATTCCGCCACCTTCAAACGACATTTTTTATAGAGAGGACGCACCATGAGTGCAATCCCAGAAGATTTCCTGCATCGTACCGCTAAGCTGTCCGAGGCGGTGACCCAGCCATTTCCCCAGTCGAAAAAGATCTATATTGAGGGATCGCGTCCCGATATTCGGGTACCGATGCGCGAGATTAGCATGTCGGATACCCATACCACCGATCAGCCTGAGGCCAACCTGCCGATCACCGTCTATGACACTTCAGGTCCTTTTGGTGATCCCGATGTTGATGTTGACCTGATGAAGGGGATGCCGGATATCCGTAGTGGCTGGATTGGCGAGCGCAACGATACCGAGCAGCTTGATGGCCCTACCTCTGAGTACGGTCAGGCGCGTCAGGATGATCCTGAGCTGAGCCATCTGCGTTTTGAACACATCCGCGCCCCGCGCCGTGCCCAAGCGGGCAAAAACGTGAGCCAAATGCACTATGCCCGCCAAGGGATTATTACTCCTGAGATGGAGTATGTGGCAATCCGTGAGGGGATGCGTCTCGATGAGTTGCGTGCCGATCCGGCATACGAACAGCTGCTGAAGCAGCACCCCGGTGAGAACTTTGGTGCCCACCTGCCCGAAACCATTACCCCTGAATTTGTGCGTAAAGAGATCGCCGAAGGTCGTGCGATTATCCCGGCTAACATTAACCACACTGAGCTGGAGCCGATGATTATCGGTCGCAACTTCCTCACCAAGATTAATACCAATATTGGTAACTCAGCGGTCACCTCTTCGATCGATGAAGAGGTTGAGAAGATGGCGTGGTCTGCGCGTTGGGGTGGCGATACCCTGATGGATCTCTCCACCGGCAAGAATATCCACGAGACCCGTGAGTGGGTTCTACGTAACGCACCGATGCCGATCGGCACCGTACCGATCTATCAGGCGTTGGAGAAGGTTAATGGTAAGTCCGAAGACCTCACCTGGGAGATTATGCGCGATACGCTGATCGAGCAGGCGGAGCAGGGGGTTGACTATTTCACCATCCATGCCGGTGTGTTGCTGCGTTATGTGCCACTCACTGCAAATCGTCTGACCGGTATCGTCTCACGTGGTGGTTCGATTATGGCCAAGTGGTGTCTTGCACATCACGAAGAGAATTTCCTCTACACCCACTTTGAGGATATCTGCGAGATCATGAAAGCCTACGATGTCGCCTTCTCTCTCGGTGATGGTCTGCGTCCCGGTTCACTTGCCGATGCCAACGATGCGGCTCAGTTCGGTGAACTGGAGACCCTCGGTGAGCTGACAAAGATCGCCTGGAAACACGATATTCAGGTAATGATCGAAGGTCCCGGACATGTGCCGATGCAGATGATCAAAGAGAATATGGATAAGGAGCTGGTCGATTGTTTCGAAGCACCTTTTTATACCCTCGGCCCACTAGTGACCGATATTGCACCGGGTTATGACCACATCACTTCGGGTATCGGAGCTGCGCAGATCGGTTGGTACGGTTGTGCGATGCTCTGTTATGTCACGCCAAAAGAGCATCTTGGCCTACCCAACCGTGAAGATGTGCGTGAGGGGATCATCACCTACAAAATTTCGGCTCACGCCGCAGACCTTGCCAAAGGACATCCCGGTGCGCAGATTCGTGACAACGCAATGTCGAAGGCACGCTTTGAGTTCCGCTGGTTTGATCAATTTGCGCTGGGACTCGATCCTGACAAGGCTCTGGAATATCACGACGAGACGCTGCCCAAAGAGTCGGCCAAGGTGGCTCACTTCTGCTCAATGTGTGGCCCCCACTTCTGCTCGATGAAGATCTCGCAGGATGTACGTGACTATGCAGAACAGCAGAAGGGCATGGAAGAGAAGGCGGTAGAGTTTGTTAAAACCGGTTCCGAGATCTACCACAAAGCGTAGAAATTAAGATGGCTGGATGGGGTTGCCCGCATGAGCTGGGTGGAAAGTGTCTGCGGGTTAATGATCTGCCGTGTGATCCCGGTATGAAAGGGTGCATCCTCTTTGGGCGCTTTGTCTTCAGTAATGAAGAGAAGAACCGACCTGGAGGGCCTCGACGCAGGAGTCCCGATGGACGACGCGTTGAGGTAGACAGCGATCACAAATCGGATCATGATAGTGATGAATAATTCATCGATCCTTGGTAAGAAATAGTTTGGTAGCCAAAAAGAGTAGTGATCAGCGCCCGTTTCTGAAATGGGCGGGTGGAAAATATAGGCTGCTTGAGCGGATTCGTGCAGAGCTTCCCAAACCATCAAAAAACAGTCGCCTTATCGAACCCTTCGTGGGAGCGGGAGCCCTGTTTGCCAACAGCGGCTATCAACATTGCATTATTAATGATGCCAATGCGGATCTGATCCATATCTATCGAATTCTCAAATCGGATCACGAACGCTATATAAAAGAGTCTGCCAAACTCTTCTCTCTTAGCAAGAATAATCCGGATCACTACTACAAAATGCGTGAGCGACTCAATCAGAGTGGTGACCACTTTGAGCGTGCCGTGCTTTTTCTCTATCTCAATCGACACGGCTATAACGGTCTCTGTCGTTACAATCAAAAGGGTGGATTTAATGTACCCTTTGGACGTTATAAGCGTCCCTATTTCCCTGAGAATGAGCTTCGCCACTTCTCCAATGCGTTACAACAGACGAAGATTCAATTGGGTGATTATGGCGCGGTGATTACGAAAGCGAAGGCGGGTGATGTGGTCTACTGTGACCCACCTTATGCACCACTTACGGCGACCTCTAATTTTACCAATTATGCTCGTGGGGGCTTCCCTCTGGAGGAGCAGCGGCGTCTGGCAAACATGGCAGAGAAGGCGGCGGATCGAGGTGTGTTGGTGGTGATCTCTAACCACAGTACCGCCTTTACTAAAGAGATCTATGCGAGTGCAGATA
>JAOTST010000297.1 GCA_029864785.1 Chromatiales bacterium
GAGGATATTAACGAGCTCTGTGCTGGCTGCCACGGTGAATATGCTCAAGGGAGTAAAGACGGCGAATACCCTCGGCTTGCCGGTCAACCCGCCGCTTACATCAGCAAGCAGATGCATCTGTTTCGCGATAGGAAGCGACATAATATGCCGATGTATGAATATGTTGATGAACGCCAATTTCCCGATGAAGAGATTGCCGACATCTCAGCCTATCTCGCCACTATCACCCTCCCCACTCGCTTACCTCCACTCGATAAAAAGAATTTCGACCCCTTAAAACGCCTCATTCAAGCACAAAAAATGCTCAATATTCGACGTGCTGAAGGCGATATAAAGGCAGGAAAAAAACTCTATAAAAGAGAGTGTAAGTCATGCCATGGTAGAGGGGGGAAAGGAGATACAAAAGATGCTGTACCGATGATTTCTGGACAATATACCGAGTATTTAGAGAGTTCAGTGCAACAATTTATTGAAAAAGAGCGGGTTCATGATGAAGATGAACCCAACGAAGAGATTTTGAATGAATTTTCTAAAGATGAACTCAACAATATCTTTGCCTATCTCTCCACTGCAGATGATTAATGTACTCTCTACACTGGCCGATAAGATAGCCTGAAAGGAGCTGCACGGCGGGAATTTATTTCATAACACCTAAATATCCTTAGCAGACTCAATATCGTAAACTGCTATAACATATTGTCACTCTTCATAAATTAGCTAGCATAATCACTGTTTTATATGGCAAATAATCAAGATACAGAAGACGATCTTCAAAATAGTTTTAAAACACTAGGTGACGAAGAGTTATCAAAATACCGTCTATCAACCGATCAAGATATTGAGCGTGCCTTTAAAGAGCTGATTATCACTAAAGAGATGGTAACTGTTCGTGCTTCAGATAGTGATGCAATGCTGCTAACCACTATGCTCGATATCCTTCCCAGTAAGGGAATGTTTGTTTTTGATAAAGGTCAGGATGCCGACACCAATGCCCGAATTGAAAATGCAAAACGTCTCTTCTTTGATGCCAATCCCCATCAAGTAGAGATCAGACTCTCATCTCAAAAGGCCGTTTCGGCCAAATATCTTGGTGAATCGGTCTTTGCTGCTCCTATTCCGCCGTTTATCTACCGCGTTCAACGTCGCGAATTTTTTCGCGTTGATACGCCCATTATCAATCCAATATCCTGCCAAGTCCCAGGAAATGACAGCACCAAACTTTATGAACTATTTGATATAAGCATTGGAGGCTTTGGGATAAATGATCCTGGTTATCAAATGGATGATGACCTATCGGTCATGGATACAATTGAAAATTGTATCCTCTACATTCCAGAGTTCGGCGATATCAAATTGGATCTCGAAATCCGCAGCATTTATGAGAAACGCCGAGACATCAAAACTATACGCCGGTACGGCTTTGCTTATAAGGATTTATCTAATATCCATATGACAGCAATCCAGCGTTACATCAATAGGCGACAACTGGAAAAACGCGCTCAAGAACTCGACCTGAGCTAATCTCTAAAATTAGAAAATTGCATCGGTAACTTAATATCAGACTCTCTTAACATGGTCATCACCTGTTGCAGGTCATCGCGTTTTTTTCCTGTTACACGAACCTGCTCTCCCTGAATGGCTGACTGCACCTTCAGCTTACTACTTTTAATCATCTTAACAATTTTGCGTGCAAGCTCTGTATCGATTCCCTGTTTTAGAGTAATCGCCAGATAAGCACGACTCCCTCTTAACTCTACATCACCCTCGTCAAGCGACCGAATATCCAATCCTCGTTTCACCATTTTCTGGTGAACAATATCAATAATTTGCTTGATTTGAAATTCACTCTGCGATTCAATATTTAGTGCACCATCTCCACGCTCTACTTTGGAGTTTGTTCCTTTAAAATCAAAACGATTGGTAACTTCTTTATTAGTCTGATCAATAGCATTGGTTAACTCATGCATATCGAGCTCTGATACAACATCAAACGAGGGCATATTTCACTCCTATCTGGATAATCTATGCCTACATGATAGCTTACAAAGTAATATCCATGTTATATCTAATCCGGCTTATGAAAGACTATCAGTATCAGACGTATTAGATACTAATGTATTGATCGTTGTTACAAAGTGAGTTCGATTCATTATCGACTCTATCTTGGCGGCATATTCTGGATCGGTTGCATATCCTGCCTGCTGTAACTCCTTGATGTAACTTTCTGCGTCAGTCCCTTTTTCCAGTGCCTTTGCATAGCGAGGATTAACCTTAAGAAATTGAGCATAGTCATTAAAACTCTCTTGATAACTATCGTAACTTCGAAATGCTGACCGCTCCTGGCTCGCAACACCATCACTGAATTCCAAACTATTTTTCATAATGGAATTTCCATCCCATCCAGAACCTTTCTTGATATTAAACAGGTTGAAACTATTTCGACCATCTTCGTCTCGAATAACAGAACGCCCCCACCCTGTCTCAAGAGCTGCCTGAGCCAACACAGCCTTTGGATTAACGCCCAGAGAAGTTGCTGCTTTCTCAGCCATAGGCCACAGGTGCTTAACAAAATCATTTGGCGTATTCATTACCGGATCGAATATATCTTTATTAACTACCTTAGGATGAGCGATCTTAGGTTGAACATCCGACGGTTGGCTACCAACACCACGATGCTGCTCGACTGGCTGAATTTGATCTTTTTGTGGAATCTCGACTTTAGTCGCATCATTGAGTCGAAACATTGTTGATAATCTAGCAGGGATATTTGCAGTCGCTCCCTCTATTTTCTGAGGCGAGTTCTTGTCACCCCCACCTAATTGACGGGCAATCACATCCGCAAGACCGATCCCCTGCCCTTGGCTACTGAGGCTATTTGCTAACTGTTTATCGTAAAGATCAACGTATTGATCAGTCTGATCACTATCAAAAAGCC
>JAOTST010000298.1 GCA_029864785.1 Chromatiales bacterium
CCAATCCTGAGACGGTTCGAGACTATCTTCAACAGCGTCTGCGCGGTGAGGCGCGAGAACTGTTTCACTGCCTGTTTCTTGATAATAAAAATCGTCTGATTGTTGATGAAACACTTTTTATGGGGACGATTGATCAGAGTGCGGTGCATCCTCGTGAGGTGGTAAAGCGTGCACTTGAGGTGAATGCCTCGGCGGTTATTTTGTCGCACAACCATCCATCGGGGGTATGTGATCCAAGTCGCTCTGACATTGAGATCACCCACAGGCTTAAGGAGGCGTTAGAGCTGGTGGATATTCGGTTGCTTGATCACCTGATTGTCGGTGATCAAGAGGTGCTTTCACTGGCTGAGCGAGGAGAGCTTGAAGCGAAAATTTAGTTGGAAGGGTTATTTTTTATTCGGCGCTGATTTTGTGCTATCTGACCCTCAACATAACTTCTTAATTTGATCGACAGGCTGCCGCTATCTTGTGCCTGTTGATAGGCAGATAACGCTTCAGTGAATTGGCTATTCTGTTCAAAAGAGATCCCCAGTCCTACCCACCAGATGCCTCTGCCGGGCTTGAGGGCGAGGGCGCGTTGATAACGTTCGATACTCTTACTAAACTGCTTATTGCGTTGATAGAGTGTTGCGGTAAAGGCGTAGAGCTCTGCGCTGCTAATTCCTTGTTTAATAGCCCCTTCAGCGATCGCGATGGCTCCATCAGTATCACCCTGAGATGCATGAATTTGTGCCAGGCGCTGATGGTAGATGGGGTCATTGGGAAAGAGTTTTATCCCTTGAGTGATATGCCCCTCTGCCTCGACGGTGCGGCCAGATGCGATCAATTTGTTGATCAACTTTTGACGACTTGCATGGTGTTCAGGTGCAAGAAGAATGGCTCTCTCCCACAGGCTGATGGCTCTGGCTGAATCGTGCGCTTTTTCTGATTGGTTGGCTTCAAGGTAGTAGGTTTCAGCCTGTTGATAGGCGGTGAGAGGAATGATCCGCTTACTGATCGTTTCACCTTCTCCCTGAGGGCGCTCTGTCGTGTCGGTAGCGGGCTGTTCGGGTGTTGTGTCATTAGTTGCGATGACCGCTTTAACGTAAAAGCTCAGGGTGTTGGATGCCTGACCGTTGGGGTTGCGCACGGTTAGCTGCCAGCGCTCTTGTTTAGTGCCGGTGGTAATCGATATCTGAAGCTCGGTTGGAGAGAGATAGCGGATTCGCTTATCTTTTAAAGTGGTGCATTCGGTAGGCCAACAGAGTTGAATCTGGCTGGTGGGTTTAAAGTTATCTCCGATAACCGTCAGTTTTTGGCGCTGCCAACCACCATTCAATTCTGCGGGTGAAAGGCGACTGATACTGACGCGTTGAAGTGGTGATGTTTGGATTGCGGGCTGTTTCGTGAGACGAGGTGCGATAACGACAGGCGTTTCAGAGGCCGCTAGTTTTGCTGTGGGTTGGGTCGCTATTTTAGATGTACTGCTTTCGGCCTCTTCTACAAGCGATGCAATAGTGGTGGTTGAAGCGGCCGGCGCTACGGGCGGAGGTATGATCTCTGCTGGAGGATTTATTGATCGGCTCGCCTGTTCGCTTAGGGGTTGCCACCAGAGGAGGTAGAGCACCGTTATCAGCAATCCAATAGTGATCAGCGAAAGAAAGATGAGGGGGGCGCGACTGCTGCGAGCTCTGCTGTTTGGGCGAGAGATGATGCCGTTCTGCCCCTTGACGGAGCTCTCTTTGCGATCCTCAAGATCCTTTAGCATCTGGTTAATGAGACTCATTTAGATGGTTTCTCCCGAACTTTTAATGCGCAACATTATGACCAATGCCAGAAACGAAGTTTAAAGGCACCCTCAGTGTCTTGTATGGCAGCTTTCACGTGTTGGGGGGTGATGAGCATGGTGCCTTGTCCAAAGCCGAGTATCAATGATTTATGGGCGAGGATGTTGACTAGTCGAGGATAGCCGTGGCTCCCTCTCTGTAACATCTTCAGCGCCTTGGGCAGAAATTGAATGGTACCACTGGATCCGGCTGTCAGTAGGCGGTGGTTAATATAGGCACCAATGCCGTGTTGATCGAGGGGTTCAAGATTATAGGAGAAGGTGATTCGCTGTTTCAGTTGGCGAATGGAGTTATGGGATAGCTTTTCATCCAGCTCGGGTTGTCCAAAGAGAACCACTTGAAGCAGCTTCTTTTTTTCACTCTCCAGGTTTGTGAGCAGGCGCATGGTCTCCAAAGTCTCCATCGGCATTGATTGTGCCTCGTCGATGCAGAGTAGCACCTGTTTTTTCTGTTTGCCTTTGCTCTTTTCGATAAGAGCAAGGGTGATCTCTTTCATGATCTGGTGCTGATCTTTAATCGACACTGTATCGATACCCAGCTCATCGGCAACTGCGCGAATGAGCGAATCGGGGGTGAGCATCGGATTGGGAATATAGGTGGTATGGAACTGACTATCCAGTTCGTTGAGTAGTTTGCGACAGAGCAATGTTTTTCCGGTGCCGATTTCACCGGTCACCTTGATAAAACCTTCGCCCGCTTTTAGTGCGATGATCAGGGTGTTGAGCGCATCTCGGTAGTGCCCATAGGCGAGAAAAAACTGGGTATCAGGCGTGAGTGAGAAGGGCGCTTCTCTTAAGCCAAAAAATTCAAGATACATTTTTCAATGATTGCCAGAGGGTTACATGTCACGTAACTTGTCTGCGCCCTGTTTTAATTGTTGCTGCCACTGGTTACCATTTTTATCGATGATAATCGGTTTAAGCAGAATGACGAGTTCACTTTTAACGCGACTCTTCTGAGTGCTTGAGAATAGGCTTCCCAGTATCGGGATACCACCCAGTCCGGGAACAGAGCTATCGCTATCGACGACCTTGGTCTGCATCAGGCCGCCAATTACGACAATTTGACCATTCTGTGCTCGAATAATGCTATCGGTCTCACGGACGTT
>JAOTST010000041.1 GCA_029864785.1 Chromatiales bacterium
ATGGTGCATCTCCCGGCTCTCATTGAGTCGGAACAGTAGCTTAGTTGTACCACTATCAAGCTTATCGACCTCGAACAGCTCCCACTCGTGGGTACGTGCAAAACCGTGTGCCGAAAAGGTCGACTCTATTTTGTGGGCGCCAAACCAGGGCCAGCAGATCGGAATACCACCGCGCACCGAGCGCCCCATCTCAAAATGGGCATCTTCCGAAAGCCAAATGACAGGCTCTTCCCCTTCAGGTCTCCATCTCAGTAGCTGCGCCCCATTAATCGCTACTCTGGCCGTCGCCTGCTCATTGACCACATCAACGACCACAAAACCGTCCCACTCCTCAGCAAAGGAGATACCAGGTAGGGCAAACGTCTCACTCAGCTCGGCTACGGTTTTCATCTACCGGGTACCTCTATGCCGCTGGCCAGTGAGGGGTCTCAATCCCCTCCCCCAGATCCGCCGCCATCAGCCGTTTACGCACCTCAAGCAATCTCTCGATTAGTGCAGGCTCAGCCTGTTCATAGGCCTCGGCATCCGGTTGACGCTTCACTACTACACCTAACAGTTCAGTAATCGCGTTACCGATCGAGTTCTGGCTGATGGTGACAATCAACTTGCCATTATCATTACGATAGATGAGCTGTTTGAAGGCGGGCTGCCAACGCAACCCATTGGCGTACTTGGCATCGACAACACATTGGTCGCGTACCGTCTTGGCCGCCTTGAGAAATTCGTTATTAAAGAGAAGCTTCTCCTCCACCAGATCAGGAAAGTGCACCTGCTTCGGCATCGGTGCATTTCGTGTTGAGACCTGGGTAAAGAAGGTGCGATAGAAGTCGATAAAGCCCTTGAGGATGATGTCGTACTCCTTCCAGAAACGCACCTCTTTAAGGGCATCAACACCACCGGTGATCTCCCATGCTGGTAGTCCCTGCGGATAACCGGTCAGTTCGATTTTGCATGTTCCATCATTACACGGCTTAAGGATCTGAAGATCGAGACGGTCGAAAAAGGCACGATAGACATCACGCATATGCGCCTGAAACAGTGAGTGCTGACCACCATCGGTCAAATTGGGATTATCGATATCAGCCAATGGCGCATCACGTAGCTGTCGCTTGTCGAAGGCGATAAAGTGGTTATGCAACATACGGATACTCGGCACACCCGGCGAGGTGAGCGGCCAAGTCGCATCAAGACTCGCCTCTCCCGCCAGCAGTAACGTCTCACCCGGATCAGGAAATGCCTCCGTCATATATTCAATGATGATCTGGTTCATCCGGTTCCAGACATGCTTCACATTATCGGGCACCTGTGTACGGCGTACCGGACGACCGAGCGGGTCGAGAATCGTCTTGGAGGTGTTATAGATAATCGAGGTATCAAACAGATTGCTGTGACCGAGCGCCTTACGATAGAGCAGCAGATCTTCAGGATTTTGCAGCAGCCCGTTATTGTGCATCAAATCATTGAGATTTTCGGTCGAGTTAAAAAACTCATTGGGCTTCATCCCCTCAGGGACATCAAGCGGAATGGGGCGAAACGGGGTGACGATTTCACGAGGGCCTGATTGCATAGCTAATCACCTTAAAAGATTAATTCAATACGTTGATTATATCGCTTGGCAGTGATGTTATCTCAATCATTGGTTATGATGCGCCCATAATGAGAAGTGATACTTTCCCAAACTACGATATGCCCCTCTTCCGTCCGCCGAGCGAGGGCGAGAACCTGATCATTCAGGCGACCCTCGGCTGTAGCTTTAACCAGTGCAGCTTCTGCGCCATGTATCGCACCAAGAGCTATGTTGAGCGCCCCCTTGAGGCCGTTTTTAACGACATCGAACAGGCCTCCGTTGACTGGCCGGATGCCTCCCGTGTCTTTCTTGCAGATGGCGATGCCCTCGCCCTACCAACCGAACAGCTGGTGCAGATTCTCAATAAACTGGAAGATACCCTGCCACGGCTGACACGGGTCACCTGCTACGCCACACCCGCCAACATTCTGCGTAAATCGGCTGAAGAGCTGCAAACCCTCAGGGAGCACAAACTCAACCTGCTCTATTTCGGTATCGAATCAGGATCGGAGCTGATCCTCAAAAAGATAACCAAAGGTGCAACCCAACGTGGGATCGCCGAGGCGATGCACAAGGCACACAGTGCAGGAATCAAGGTGTCGGGAACGGTCATCCTCGGCCTTGGTGGTCAAGACCACTGGCAGGAGCATATCGACGGCACCATCGAGCTACTCAATAGTGCACCGCTCACCTATCTATCCACCCTGCAACTCTATCTTGATGATAGCTCGGTTGTAGAGTTTCATAAAAAGTTTGGTGAGCCCTTCAAATTTCAGGATGATCAGGCGATCCTGCTAGAGCAACAGCGACTGCTTAGCGGACTCAATCCACCTCACCCTATTATCTTTCGCTCCAACCACGCCTCCAATGCATTGGCACTTGCGGGAAACCTACCCAGAGATCGTGAAAAACTTCTCGCTCAGCTCCAACATGCAATGGATGACGCTAGTCATCTACGCCCTCAGCACATGAGAGGATTGTGAATTGACTCAAAATCGTAACCGATCCGTTCAAGCCAAACCCGCGTGTGACCAGTGCTTTATGCGCCAAGCCGGCGATGCAGCAAGTCGCTGCAACCTACCCTCTAAACAGAAAGAGATACTGCTCAAACGTATTGAGGAAGAGCTGACCCAGTTCCCCATTGACAGCACACCACCGGTCAGAGCCTCCAGAATCCATGCGCTGATTCGAGAGATGAGCGGTAACCCCGATCCCTATCTACAGGCGAAGCATGAATCGACCGAACATGCGCTCACCCTCTATCCCAAACTAAAGCAGATGCTCAGCGAAGCCACTGATCCGCTCGATATGGCGGTGCGTCTTGCCATTGCCGGTAATATTATCGACCTCGGTGTCGCCTCAGAGTATGACCTTGAGGCGAGTATCGAGCGGGTACTCAAGATCACCCCCGCCATCAACCACATGGCTCAACTCAAGGCGGCGATTGCCAAGGCATCAACCATCCTCTACCTTGCCGATAACGCGGGAGAGACAGTGATGGATCGATTGCTCATAGAGACCATCGATAAACCCGTTACCTATGTGGTTAAAGGTGGTCCTGCGGTCAACGATGCGACCCGTGAAGACGCCATCGCTGCCGGTATCGATCAGGTGGCTGAGATCATCGACAACGGTGCGCCCACCCTAGGCACCCTGCTCGACCAATGTTCAGCCCCCTTTATTGAACGCTTCAATAGCTCCGAACTAATTATCGCCAAAGGGATGGCAAACTATGAAGGACTCACCGGAACAGATGCGCCAATCTTCTTTCTATTTCAGGTGAAGTGTGCGGTTATTGCCGAACATATAAAGGTTTCTGAGAAATCGGTTGTGGTGCTACGGGAGTAGCTTTGTTACCCTCTCGCCACCAAAAATAATTAATCACATTAAATTAAATGCCTCATACATTAAGTTGGAGAGACGGAGGCCTCTTCAGAACTTTTACAGGGATGGTTACCGGAACAGAGATCCTAGAATCCAATCTTGAGATGCATGGCGATCGCCGTTTTGATGAGATTAAATACGTCATTAATGACCTATCTCAAATCAACGACTTTGATATTTCAACAGATGATATAACTGCGCTGCAAACAGTCGATCGGGTTGCTGAATACTCAAATGCACGACTAAAGATAGCCATTATCGTAAGCAATAATGAAGCATTGATAGAGCTCGCAACACTCTATCGAAAGAGCATGCAAGATAACGCCTACGAGGCAGAGATATTCGCCAACCTTGAAGAGGCTCATAAATGGGCTCGAACAAGAGAAATTTTTGGTATCTAATTAACCACTTAATCAAAAAATTTCCCTGTAACTGAACGTCCCCTCTTGTTCTATAAAAATGTAGCTATATATTGTTATTCAAATGGTTCATAAAAACCGGTCAATAAAGGTCGGTGATGAGCAAATTATGGTAAATTGACCACCTTTAATCTTGATTGAAATAGACGACCAGACATGAAACTTCTTTTCGACTTCCTGCCGATACTACTCTTCTTTGTTGCCTACAAGGCCTACGGCATTTTCATCGCCACCGCCGTGGCCATCGCCGCATCTTTTACTCAAGTTCTACTCTTTTGGCTCAAAAATCGTCGTTTTGAGACGATGCATCTGGTCACACTTGCCCTGATTACTCTACTGGGTGGCGCCACCTTGTTATTCCATGAGCGCAGCTTCTTTATGTGGAAACCAACTGCGGTCAACTGGGCCTTTGCTGTCGCCTTTCTAGGGAGCCACTTTATCGGCCAAAAGACACTGGTTGAACGCATGATGAGCTCCGCGCTTAGCGCTCCCAATTTTGTCTGGTCACGTCTTAATATCAGCTGGGTTCTCTTCTTTGTTGTGATGGGAGTCGCAAACCTTATGGTTGCCGGATATTTCTTTGAGGCTGAGGCGCTACTCAACGTCGCATCCGGAAACCCTATACCTCCCATTGATATCAATAGCTGCGGCCCTGAACTCACCCAACAGGTGTTGGCGCTCTGCGAAGCGGCCAAAAGTGCCGAGTCGGACTGGGTTGATTTTAAGATGTTCGGCATGATGGGGATGACCATCGCCTTTGTGATCGGTCAGGCCTTCTACCTTGCCCGCTATATGACTGAGCCAGAGTCAGACACTGACGCTCAAACAGAAAATCAGGAGTAACTATTATGCTCTACGCCATCATCAGTGAAGATATCGAGAACAGTCTCGAAAAGCGCATGTCGGTTCGCCCTGCCCATATTGAACGCCTAAATAAATTGCAGAGCGAGGCACGACTGATCCTTGCAGGCCCCCATCCCGCCATTGAAAGTAATGAGCCCGGTGAAGCAGGCTTTACCGGTTCGCTAGTGGTTGCCGAATTCCCTTCACTGGCTGAGGCACAGACGTGGGCTGATGCCGATCCCTACGTTGCAGCCGGAGCATATGCCAAGGTTGTTGTTAAACCATTTAAAAAGGTATTGCCATGAGTGAAGTACGTGTAGAGATGATCCGCGAACGGCTGGAGAAAGAATTTAGTCCTACTGCTCTAGAAATTATCGATGACAGCCACATGCATGCCGGTCACGCCAGTGCCGGAGGTGCAGGTCACTTTACGGTGAAGATCGCCGCCGAGGCCTTTACAGGAAAGATGCCACTACAGCGTCACAAAATGGTTTTTTCGGCACTGGATGACATGATGCCTAGTGAGATTCATGCCCTGAGTATTGAGGCCAACACTCCTTAGATATACCACCCTGACTAGGTATTCAGGAATCTGTAACGTGAAGCTGGTGATTATTAAAAATCGCCAACAGATCTTCTTCACTTAAAACAGTTATACCCAGAGACTCAGCCTTAGTCAGTTTTGAACCAGCCGCCTCACCAGCCACCAGATAATCAGTTTTCTTAGAGACGCTCCCCACCACTTTAGCCCCCAGTGATTGCAACAGTTCTTTAGCCTGCTGACGAGACATTTTGCTCAATGTCCCCGTCAAGACAAAACTCTTACCCGAGTACTCCGTCTCAATAGCCGAATCACTCATCTCAATAATCGGCCAGCTAATTTTTGCTTCATTAACAAGTTGCTCGACCACCTCAATGTTGTGTGGCTGGCGAAAGAAGTTATGGATACTTGCAGCCACAATAGGACCAACATCAGGTACCTCAATAAGTTGTTCTTCTTCTGAATCAATAATCGATTTTAAATTGCAGAAGTGAAGTGCCAACGTCCTCGCTGTAGTCTCACCCACATCACGAATTCCCAATGCAAAGATAAAGCGCGGTAGGGTCGTTGTTCTGCTTTTATCTAATCCATCGATCATATTTTGTGCCGACTTCTCACCCATACGTTCCATGCCGCTAAGTTGCTCAAGTTTTAAAGCAAAAAGATCTGCAGGATTATGAACAAGCCCTGCATCAACTAGCTGTTCGACCAACTTATCACCCAGCCCTTCGACATCCATCGCCTTGCGTGAAGCAAAGTGTTTAATCGCCTCTTTACGTTGTGCAGGACAAGAGAGCCCGCCGCTACAACGGGCAGCAGACTCGCCCTCGGTACGAACTACATCAGCACCACAAGCCGGATCCGGACAGTGTTTTGGTAACAAAATTTCTTTTGCTGTTTTTGGGCGCTTAGAGATTACCGCTCCAACTACTTCTGGGATCACATCACCTGCACGACGGACGATGACCGTATCGCCGATCATCACCCCTTTACGTTTAATCTCATCCATATTGTGAAGAGTGGCATTGGTCACAGTAACGCCACCGACAAAAACCGGCTCCAAACGCGCCACAGGAGTGACTGCCCCCGTACGACCAACCTGCCACTCCACATCATTCAAAATGGTTAGCTCTTCCTGTGCAGGAAACTTATGCGCCGTAGCCCAGCGCGGCGCACGAGAGACAAAGCCGAGTTCGTCCTGCTGAGAGAGGCTGTTGACTTTGTAGACCACGCCATCGATCTCATAGGGAAGTGCATCGCGCTTTTCGCCAATCTGTTTGTAATAGCTAAGACATCCTTCACTGCCATTGACCCGTTGAATCTCCGAGCTAACTGGTAGCCCCCAATTCTTGAGTCCCATCAGGCGTTCATAGTGGTTATCGGCAAGCGCTATATCATCAGAGATCTCGCCCATGCCATAACAGTAGAAACTGAGTGGACGGGTTGTCGTGATGCGGGGGTCGAGCTGCCTGAGTGATCCAGCCGCCGCATTACGAGGATTGGCAAAGCTCTTTTCACCCTTCTCTCTCTGACGTTCATTGAGTGCATCAAATCCCGCCTTAGGCATAAAGACTTCACCACGCACCTCCAAAATTTGGGGGTAGTCATTGCCGATTAATTTAAGTGGTATCGCCTGAATGGTACGAATATTCTGGGTGACATTTTCACCGGTGGCTCCGTCACCACGGGTCGCTCCCTGCACCAGTTTACCATCTTCATAGCGTAGGCTGATCGCCAACCCATCGAGTTTTGGTTCAACACAGTAATCGGCTTGATCAACACCCAGTCCCTGAATAACACGTTGATTAAAATCGGTCAGCTCTTTTTCACTAAAGACGTTACCTAGTGAGAGCATCGGTATCGCATGAACCACCTCATCAAACTTACTGAGGGGTTGGTCACCGACACGTTGGGTCGGTGAATCTGAGGTGAGTAGTTCAGGGTGCTGTGCTTCAAGTTTTTGCAGCTCGCGAAACAGGCGATCGTACTCGGCATCGGGAACGTCGGGATCATCAAGAACGTAGTAGCGATAGTTATGGTGGCGCAGTTGTCCTTTTAAATTTTCTAGCTGCTCGGCAATAGGTGGTTCTGGAACAGAATCAAAGAGATCCCCCATCATTCACGATCTTCCTCACGAGCAACATGATGCGTGGCTGGAATCGCTTCCGCCTGCTCTCGCAGTTTATCAAATGCAGCTCGATCCAAAGGCTTCTGATTAAGGTCAGTCAATCGACCGCCAAGCACCACGTTAATTTTTTTGGCTGCTTTGCACCATTTAGCAAAGAGTGCTTCACCGGAGAGTGTTGCTGGAAGTTGTGAAAAAACGACCAACCCAGGTGTTTTAAAACTCGCCAACTCTTTGGGAACAAAGAATCCCGGCTCAAGGACATTAGCGACACTAACAAGCGTCTCATCACCCTCTAACAGATGAAAGATATCCATTGCACCGAAGGTAAAACCGGCCTCTTTAAGAGCCATTTTAATCTGAGAACCACGGAACTGTTCTCCCTTGGGGGCAAGAACCAACAGAGACAGAACCAGCTCTGCGGTTAATTCGCTTTCCGCTTCATCTGTGATCTCTTCCAAAGCATGATCTTCATCATCCTCGCCGGATTCACTCAGCACCTCTTCCTGAGATGTGCTTTCATCGAAGGTATCATCCGATTCGACGTGGAGCATCTCTGCAAAATTACTCGTCTCAGCCGCTTCATCATCAATATCAGGTTCCCCGCTAAAATCATCACCAAAATCACGCTCTGGCTGTATCGATTTTAAGGATGCAGTTTCAACGGTTTCGTCAATACGCAGCTCATCAAGTGCCTCATGACTCGGCACATCATCTGAAGTACTCATTGATGGCAGTTCAAAGTCATTACTCTCAGAAAAGCGTTTATAGGGCATATTTTCGCTCTTTTTACGCTTAATCCGATCCACCAGAATTAGTCCGATGACAAACAGTGCGCCAATCGCCAGCAGTATGATGCGCAGGTCGATATCCATACTCTAAAGAACCGCCAACTCCGCTGCCTCTTCAACATCCACCGAAACAATTCGAGAGACGCCGGGCTCATGCATGGTGACACCAGAAAGAGTCGTAGAGAGCTCCATAGTCGCCTTGTTGTGAGTGATAAAAATAAATTGAACCTGTTCAGACATCTCCTCAACCAGCTTACAGAAGCGCCCCACGTTGGCTTCATCAAGCGGTGCATCAACCTCATCGAGCATACAGAATGGTGCAGGATTGAGTTCAAATATCGCAAAGACGAGCGCCACCGCAGTGAGCGCCTTTTCACCACCCGATAGAAGATGGATGGTGCTATTACGCTTTCCGGGAGGACGCGCCATAACACTGACTCCCGTATCGAGCAGGTCATCACCAGTCAATTCGAGATAGGCGTGACCACCTCCGAAGAGGCGCGGAAATTTATCCTGAAGCCCTTTATTAACCTTCTCAAAGGTCTCTTTAAAGCGGGTACGCGTCTCTTTATCGATCTTTTTGATTGCGGCTTCAAGGGTCTCAAGTGCTGCCACCAGATCATCATTCTGTGCATCAAGATATTTTTTACGTTCGCCCTGGCTCTCGTACTCATCAATCGCCGCGAGGTTAATCGGCCCAAGCCGGCTAATACGCATGGAGACTCGCTCAACCTCCTGCTCCCACTCCGCAGTTTGTGCATTTTCATCTAGCGACTCAAGCAGAGCAGAGACGGCAAAACCGACCTCGGTCACTTTCTCTTGCAGGGTCTGGCGACGTACCTGCTGCTCCTGACGGCGTAGTCTCATCCCCTCCAGTTCGGTGCGAATCTCCTGATTCTTGCGTTCGGCATCACCACGCAGCTTCTCCTGCTCACGAATCGCATGATCGATATCACCCAACTTGCGACGCGCCTCGGCAAGTTGCTGTTCAACCTGAGAGCGCTGTTCAAGAATAATCTCCAGCTCTTTACGCTTCTCCTGAATCGGCGCATCTCCTTCTGCAAGCACACTCTTGA
>JAOTST010000299.1 GCA_029864785.1 Chromatiales bacterium
CAGGGAGTTTTCCCGTAAAGGCGTGTGACTGGATCGAAATCAATCCAGTAAAGAGAAAGGTGACAACCAAAAATAGCGAACGAACTCTGCTTTTCATAACAATTCCCAATTTAAAATAATTTCAACGATTTAACATACACTCGTAATCGACCAGCCCCTTTTGGCGCCAAAATAAATGGCGCAAGGTGAATTGAATCGTTACAACCTTAATTAAAACCAACAAATGACTCCACTCGACGCACCAAAACAGGCCGAAGTTGTTTAGCGACAGACGGCCCTTTAGTCACTGTTCTAGCAATCAAAAGTCCACTCACCAAACCAAGCATAGCCAGAATAATCGCCCAGCCCTCACCCGAGAGAGCGTCACCTACTGCGGCCAGCACCATCATCATAAATAGTGGTAACAGATAGAGCAGCAGAGAACCGGCCACAATCCCCTCCTCCTCAACCGCCACAATGACCGACTCACCTAGCTTTACATCTAAACTATTTTCCACTTGAACCTGGGGACGACGCTTACCTAGCACACTGGATAGAATACCCGTGCCACACCCACTTTTCGCTGAACAGTGATTACAACCGCTTTTAATCTGCGTCTCTACCCAGACCGTCTTTTCACCAACCTTCACAACATGACCTTGCGCCTCAACCATCAGTGCTTCCCCACTCGTTTGATTGAATGAGCAATCAGCTCAGCAGTAGCCAACGGCACTTCACCGACTACTACAATCTTGTGCTCACCAACTAGGTATGAGACCAGACTTACAGCCCCCATCTGTGAAGCAACTGGGTGAAAATCTTCTTGTTTTGTATTGATCAATTCAATAAACAGCGAGACCGATGAGAAACCATCACTATAGAGGTGATGTTCAACCTTTTGCCTGTGATTATCACCTGTCACCATACTTGAAAACCGTTCTGTCTCACGTCGATAACCCGGAGGTAACTGAGTGACATGCCAATCAAAGGAGCCCGATTTACTGGAAATATTATTGGAGGGTGTTTGCTTCAATTGCACCGCCGTATCAAGTGCATCAGGAGGACTCTCCATTATTTTCAACGAGGTAAATAGCATCTGTTCTAATATCACCCCGCTCCCTGTAACCATCTCTGATCTTAGCAATAGATGTGGTGCATCGGTTGCAATCCAGAATCGATAGCCATAACGATAGTTATCTTTAGGCATCAGCGTAATTTTCCGGTTATCAAAACCCGCTATTGGCGCACTTTTGTCGCCACTAATTTTATAAAATTGTTCGATCTGATTGAGCTGCGCTGGATCTGAAAATGCAAATGGATGTGGGTAGCCTGACTGCTCCACCATAAAGGGATCGTCGTGCTGAAATTCACAACGCACATTTTCATCATCACGCACAATCTCCCGTGCCGGCCCATTGAGTGTGACCATACGTTCAAATTCACGCTGGCCTTTTACACCATGAGTAATCTCTATCCCCTGCATCTGATCGGCTCGGCGATAGGTAAAGGTCCCTTTATAGTTAACCTCATGCATGGCCTGAGACATCGCAAACAGAAGAGTGCCTGCATCCACCTTTTCAGACTCATCGGCCCATAAGGTTAACGGCGCAAAGAGTACAAATAGAAATAGAATACGAATCATCAAAAATTACTTTCCACTGCTATAGCCGACCACCCGAGCATAGGGCATAAAGCCTTGATTTCCTGTTCCCGCTGAGTAAGCGGCATGGTTGGCAAGATAGGGGCTAAACTGATCGAGATTGGGACTTTTATTCCATTGCTCCAGCTTAGGATCCCGCTCCCAATGTTCAACCTTTTTCAACGTCTTTTGATTCAATTGAGCGTCAGCAACCATCTGATCCGCCTGAGAGTCATTAGGCACATTCAGATTATAGGAAGTCAACAAAGCGACCGCTGCAACGGAAGCGGCAAGCCCCACACCAACAATCTGTTTTACCACTGCACGTCCTCGTCCCGCAGGCGCCAGAACAGTGGGCTCACTCTCAAGACGCTTCATCACATTTTGAGTGAAATTAGGATTAATATTATCGGGTAATTGATGTTGAAGCAGATCGCGTACCAAATGGTAATGCTGCCACTGCTCGCGCTCTCGCCCACCCGATAATAGCGGGGTAATCTGCTCGCTCATCTCTGTAGGCGTCAGCTCACCATCAACCATGGAAGATATTTGGGTAGAATCCTGTTTAGAATAATGGGCAGGCTGTGAATTATTGGTTACCAGTTTCATAATGACTCTACCTACGACTCAGTTTTATTTAACATTGGATTGATCACCTTCTCAATCGCTTCACGTGCTCTGAAGATACGAGAACGCACAGTGCCAATCGGACACTCGGTTGTAATTGCAATATCTTCATAACTCATGCCATCAATCTCCCTTAACATCAATGCAGTCCGCTGATCATCCGGCAGCTCTGCCATCGTCTTATAGACCATAGACTCGATCTCATCACGATGTAACAACTCATCCGGGCTCTCATCATCCCGTAATTTCACATCAAATGCCGACTCACCTACATCATCCATATCGATGTCACTGCTTGGCGGCCTAATCTTCTTTGCAGCGAGATAATTCTTCGCCGTATTAATCGCAATTCGATAGAGCCAGGTATAAAATGCACTATCGCCCTTGAAATTCGCCAGCGCCCGATAGGCTCTGATAAATGTGTCCTGCGCAACATCCTCAGCATCGGCACGATTACGTAAAAATGGCGTCAAAACGTGAAGAATACGGTTCTGATAACGTTCTACTAAAAGTCCGAACGCCTGCCTATCCCCATTTTGGACACGTCGTACCAGCTCAAGATCAACGGCAGCTTCGGCCTTTTGAGCGGAATTCGCATCACTCATTACTACAATCTACCATTATTACTGAGACACCCATTAACGACGCAAGTTTCATATTAAGTAAGCTA
>JAOTST010000042.1 GCA_029864785.1 Chromatiales bacterium
TTATTAATGATATTCGTAACGACCTCGAAGGTTTCGGCGTGAAGTTTGATCGCTGGTACTCAGAGCGTTCACTGGTTGAATCGGGTGCCGTTGAACGCGCCACCGAGACACTACAAAATGCCGGTCACATCTACAAAGAGAAGGGAGCCCTCTGGTTCCGCTCCAGTGATTTTGGTGATGAAAAAGATCGCGTCGTCTACCGCGACAACGGCATGCACACCTATTTCGCCTCCGATATCGCCTACCATATGGAGAAATTCGAGCGCGGCTTTGAGCACGTCATTGATGTCTGGGGTGCCGACCACCACGGTTATGTGCCTCGGGTTAAGGCCGCTATTCAGGCTCTTGGCGAGAACCCCGACAAATTCGAGGCGCTGCTGGTCCAGTTTGCGATCCTCTATCGCGGTAGCGAACGGGTACAGATGTCGACCCGCTCCGGCTCCTTTGTCACCCTGCGCGAACTACGCGAAGAGGTGGGAGCCGATGCCGCGCGCTTCTTCTATGTGATGCGTAAGTGTGAGCAGCATATGGACTTTGACCTCGACCTGGCCAAGTCACAGAGTAACGACAATCCGGTCTACTACATTCAGTATGCCCATGCGCGGGTCTGTAGCGTGATGCAGCAACTCAGCGACAAGGGGCTAAGTTTTGATCAGGCCAATGGTTTGGGACATCTCAATCTGCTGGTCGAACCACAGGAACAGGCGCTGGTCACCACCCTCGCCAAATTCCCCGAGATGCTCCAGTCGGCCGCAGTTAATCGTGAACCCCACGCGGTTGCACACTATTTGAGGGATCTCGCCAACGAGCTACACAGCTACTACAACGCCCATCACTTTATTGTCGATGATGCCAATCTGCGCGATGCTCGGCTGGCACTGGCTATCGCTGTGCGTCAGGTGATCAGAAACGGTCTAAAATTATTGGGCGTTTCGGCACCCGAAAGAATGACTCGGGAAGAGGACGCTTAGTTCACTTTATGACCGCACGAAACGACTACGCCAAACGCACCACCTCCCGAGGCGGCCCACGTAAAACCAGCAAACGCAAAAGCTCCCCACAAAAAACCATTCCAGGTTGGGTTTGGCTGTTAGCAGGCTTATCGATCGGCCTCTTTATCGCCTTTCTCATCTCTATCTCCGATCAAAAAATCCCAAAAAAGTCTCCAACTGCCGTTAAAAAAGAGGTGCTTAAAAAGAAGAGTGGCAAAGCTGACCCGAAGAAAACAAAATCAACCAAACATGCCCCTGAAGGGGTGAAGTTTGATTTCTACCAGATCTTGCCTGAGATGGAGCTAGTCATTCCTGAAGATGAGATCAAAAATGGCGCACCGAGTAGTGCGCCACCTAGCCACTACATTATTCAGGTCGGCTCTTTTAAAAATGCCTCGGATGCCGAATCCCTTCGGGCACAACTCTTTCTACTCAATTTCGAGCCTTCACTTCAGACCGTTAGCATTGATGGTAAACAGAGCTGGCACCGCGTACGTCTCGGCCCATTTAGTGACCACCGAAAACTTAATCTGGCACAGCGCCAACTCCAAGATAGCAATATTGAGTTTATTACCCTTAAAGAACGAAATTAGGATCAGCAGCATGACCGAAAGCGAATTTAACCAGCAGATCGATAGCACCCTGTTACAGATCGAAGAGGCGCTTGATGAGTGCGAGGTCGATATCGACTACGAAAACAGTGCCGGTATCCTGACCCTTGAGCTAGAGAACGGTTCGCAGGTTATCATCAATCGTCAACTCGCCACCCAGCAACTCTGGGTGGCGGCGATAGATGGTGGTTACCATTTCGATTATTCCGAAAATAGCCAACAGTGGCTGCAAGATCGTGACGGCTCAGAACTTTTCTCTATAGTTAATCGTGTGTTAAGCCAACAATCCGGAGCTCACGTAGAACTAAGCGTATGAGTCTTCTTCCAGCCTTGGTTATTGATCCCGAAGAGCAGGCTAGCGCCTCTATTATCTGGCTCCACGGCCTAGGTGCCGATGGCCACGATTTTGAGCCGTTGGTACCGCAACTGGCTCACAAAAGGCACTCCATTCGATTTATTTTTCCCCACGCACCGCAACGAGCCGTCACAATCAATAACGGCATGGTGATGCCTGCCTGGTATGACATCACCAAAACCGACTTGAGTCAGGGTGAAGATGCTCCCGGAATTCAGGCCTCAGAACAGCTGATTATTGAGTGGATTGAGCATGAAATCGACGCCGGAATTACTCCCGAGCGCATCATCCTCGCCGGTTTTTCACAGGGTGGTGCCGTCGTTCTACAAACGGGTCTACGCTACCCAAAAAAATTGGGGGGAATTATTGCCCTCTCCACCTATCTGCCTCTGGCCGATAGCTTGGAGCATGAGAATAGCCACGCCGACAACAATCTGCCTATATTTATGGCGCATGGGCAATACGATCAGGTTATTCCCATCAATGGTGGTGAACGCTCTGCGACAAAGATTAAGGCCACAGGGTACCGAGTCGATTGGCATGACTACCCAATGGAGCACAGCGTCAGCAATCAGGAGATCGACGACATTGCCCGTTGGATTGCCCTCCAACTCGAAGAGTAAACCGCCACAAGATATTCTCCAGCGACTATCGACAATTTTATACCCATAAACTAATATTCTGCCCTAGCCTACACTCAAGGATTTGCCGTGCCAGGAACTCTTAAACTCAAGATTGCACTACTACTTCTCATCGCTACCTTTAGCGCAATTGCAGCCCCCCGAGGAGATGTACTCTATGAGAAAAACTGTGGAGCCTGTCATGGGCTCGATGGATCTGGTGGTGTTGGCATTCCTCTCTCCCTACCTAGCTTCCAGGCGAGTGTCGATGATAATTTTCTGTTTAGCACCATACGTCACGGTCGCCCCGGTCGAGTCATGCCGGCATTCAAAGCGCTGGGCGATGCACAGGTCAATGCCATTGTTCGACACATTCGTTCATTAGCACCCGGCATCAAACCGGTCACTTTTGATAATAAAAAGGTGATTTCGGGAAACGTTACCAATGGTAAAAAGCTCTACTCCGAAAACTGTGCCCAGTGTCATGGCGCCAACGGCGAGGGAGGACACGGTACCGGTGTGACCTTCTCACGTCCCCGCGACCTACCAATTATCGCCCCAGCACTCAATAACGGCGGATTTCTTGCCGCCGCCAGCGACGAGATGATTAGGCACACCATTACTCACGGTCGCCGAGGCACCCCGATGCAGGCCTTTGGTCGCAAGGGACAGAATGAGGCCGAAATTAACGACATCGTCACCTATATCCGCTCCTTTGAACATGCCAAGCATTGGGAGCCTATAGCCGTTGATGAGGCAACTATCTCAATGGAGTCGAGCTACTCTCTTGAAGAGACGATCGATAATCTCCATCGCGCTGCGATTGGTAAAAACTTCAAAATTATTCGTACGCAGAACCTTGAAGATGGGATGTTCCCTGAAGAAGAGCAAAGCAAACACTCGGTTATCGTCTACTTCTGCAATTTCAGTTTCGTCAATCGCGCCATAAATATTGACCCCCGTGTCGGCCTCTTTTTACCCTGCCGAATCACGGTCTCCGAGCGCGATGGCATCGTCACCCTCACGTCGATCAATCCTCGTTATTTAAGTCGTTTCTACAACAACTCCGAACTTGATACCGCCTGTAGCGAAATGTACGACATCTATGTTGATATTATGGAGGAGGCGACCCTATGATCCCTAAATACTTAAAACAGCTCCTGCTAGTTCTACTTATCACCCTCACTACACAGGGATATGCCACAGAGGTTGATGGCGGCAATCAGCTGCTCATGATGCGTTCGAAACAGACATTCCCTGAGGCGATGCTCTCCGTACAGAGCGTGTTAGGCGACTATGGTTACACCATCACCCGTGTTCAGCGAGTTGATATTGGCCTGACGGGTATGGGTTACAACACTGATATGTATCGTGTATTGTTCTTTGCCAAACCCACCGAATTTCGTGAAACCATTACTAAATATCCAGAAATGACGGCATATCTGCCATTAAAATTCACGATATTCGCTGAAAAAGATGAAACAATCATCGCCACTATCGACCCCACCATACTTCAATTGATCAATAGTTCTACTGAACTAAACCTGCTCACTCAACGCTGGCGTAGCGACATCCTGGCCATTATGGATGAGCTCAGGGAGCTCGAGTAGAAGAGATTTCACGCTATAATTAAGTCCAATCACTATAAAAATAACAATACGATGATTGTAGAGAGAAAATCACACAGGAATTGCATAGATACGACCTACTTTTCTGAAAAGATGGGCGGGTTTCAAATAAAGGTATCAGCCAATGCCGTTTTTTAAAGCTGTTCAGGAGTACTAACCCTAATTATGTCGACCACCCTCTATTGGCACGACTATGAGACCAGCGGCATCGATCCCAAACGGGATCGCGCTCTGCAATTTGCCGGAATCCGTACCGATAGTGAACTCAGTGTCATCGGAGAACCGTTGATGATCTTTGCAAAACCTGCAGACGATCTTCTACCTCATCCCGAAGCAGCACTGGTTACCGGAATCACTCCTCAACAGGCGCTAGAAGAGGGTCTTTGCGAGGCCGATTTTATCGAGAAAGTTCACCACGAACTGAGTCAATCCGGCACCTGTGGCGTCGGCTACAACACCATCCGTTTTGATGATGAGTTCACCCGCTACACCCTCTATCGCAACTTCTATGACCCCTATGAACGCGAGTGGCAGTCGGGCAACTCACGCTGGGATCTAATCGATGTAGCACGCGCGACCCACGACTTGAGACCTGAGGGAATTAACTGGCCAAAGCATGACAATGGTCGCCCAAATTTTCGGCTCGAATCATTGACTGCGGCCAACCATATCGGCCATGAGAATGCCCACGATGCCCTTGCCGACGTCTACGCAACCATCGCCATGGCCAAGCTGATTCGTGACAAGCAGCCACGGCTGTTCGACTACTTCTTTGAGCTGAGGAAAAAAGAGAAGGTTCGAGAGCTTATCGATACCCTCAATTTCACCCCAATCCTTCACACCTCGGGGATGCTCTCGCGCAAGGAGGGCTGTAGCTCTATTGTGCTTCCCCTGATCTGGCATCCAAGCAATAAAAATAGTGTGGTTATCTTTGACCTTCGCTTTGACCCAACTCCACTCATCGAGCTTGATGTGGAGGAGATCTACGCCCGCCTCTATACCCGTAACGAAGATCTTCCCGAAGGAGTGGAACGAATAGCGCTCAAGGAGATCCATATCAATAAAGCGCCGGTAGTTGCCCCCCTAAATGTATTAAATCCAGAAGCGGCAGATCGACTATCGATCAATACCGAACAGTGTGAGCAACATCGACAGCAGATCATCGATTCGATTAAACCCATTCAAGAGAAGCTGACTCAACTCTACCGAAAAAAGCCCAACTGGGAACCGATGACCGACCCCGATCACCGCCTCTACGATGGGTTTCTTAAGCCCGCTGACAAGAGAGAGTCTCTCCGTGCTCGCCAGGCTTCACCTGCTGAATTGAAAGAGGGGAACTGGTACTTTGAAGATGAGCGACTCGGTGAGCTACTGTTTCGCTATCGCGCCCGCAACTGGCCTGAAACCCTCTCAGAGAGTGAGCAGTCACGCTGGGATGAATACCGTCGGGAGCGTCTGTACCAATCGACCAATGAAAGAGAGCTGACTTTCAATGCCTACTTTGAAAAGATCCAGCAATTGCGGCAGACAAACCCCGATCGTAACAGGCTACTTGATGCGCTAGAGTCCTATGGAAAAGGGTTACAGGATGGACTGGACGGGAGCTCTAATCTAGCGCAGTAATTTCCAGCCTCATTTCAACCAACGGCTGCCACAGGATAGGGCGCATCATAGGATTTAATCCACCCCATCGCCTCTAATGCTGTTGTAAACCCTTTCACATTACGACCTAAAAGGCGGCTATTCTCAATGAGATTCTCTATCACATCTTGGTGATGCTGATGTAGCACAAAGGCGAGCTGGCTACAGTCACTCATCATCTCCTTCATATAGAGGCACGCATTTTCAGATAGAGCACTCTCCTCTGCTATCTCAATAATAATCGATGCGGGAAGATAGAGAGGCAGATCGACATCACTATTAAGCTGTTGATTAAACCAGCGAAGATTTTGATTAATCCAGACAACATCATAAAGCTGAATCTCGCCATGATGATAGATCTCAACGCAGGGAACGCCTTCCTTCGCAGTTATCCGAACCTTTCCATTTTCTCGCATCATCTCCATCTACTCCGTACAAATCCACACTATTGATATAACTTTTTGAAAATTTAAGAGAGCCTCAACCGTTAGCGACTCGCTAACATACTGGCTCCTGGAGCTGTCGCAGTCAGCGCAACAACCAAACCTTGGCTACGCATCGCAACAACCTGATAATTTTTACAGTTATCGGTACCAGAGTTACCGCGTATCTTGCTTAGATCTTTAAGTAAAAGTTTCGCTTCAATATAGGCGCTGCTCTCCTCATCGAGGTAGCTAACGTGCTCTCCTAATGAGCCAGAGACCTGCTTTGCCCAGTCGTTGGCAATCGCGCGGCTACTTTCATCATCACACTGCTGAGATGCTGTAACCATCACCTCTTCCAATGTGTAGAGCTGGCCATATTTAACCTCATCAGGAATCATAGTGGTTAGCGTGCTGCAACCGCTAAGCAAAAACATTGAAAGGATGCCAACCAACGCTACTGTATATTTGATAGTTTTCATGACTCTGTGCTCACTGGATTATTTTGATTCATAACCCTGCTATTGCCAGAAGCGTGCCAACTAGGAAATAATTTTATAACCTATTGAATATAAAGAGCATTAATGGATTTCGTCCGTGTCTCGCAGTGTCTCATAAAAAGGATGTGAGACACTTTATGAGACACGAAACGTCTCATTTAGAAAATAGTGAGACACTATGAGACACAAAGAGTGAAAAGCGTTAAAAATGGGATGAAGAGTATTGAACTACCGTGCAGAAGAGGTACTTACTTCGCTATTCGATTGCAAATTTTTCCATGTGACGATAGAGCGTTGCCCGCCCAATACCCAGTCGTTCAGCCGCCTCCTTGCGGTTACCGTTCGCCTGTTCAATGGCATCAACTATCCGCTGTCGTTGATCATCGGGCTCTGCCGTAGGTAACGACTCCGCCACAACAACCTCCTGCGAAGCATGTAACGTTCCCTCATCATGCTGCACTAGTGATTGAGGAAGATCTTGATGTTGAATAATCTTCTCTTTGCAGCGAACAGCCGCCACCTCAATCACATTTTCCAGCTCACGCACATTCCCCGGCCACTGGTGATCCGTGAGCACCCGCAAAGCGGAGTGACTAATTCCTTCAATCTTTTTGCCCGTTAACGCATTGAAACGGGCGAGGAATGTATTGGCTAGTAGAGGATATCTTCAAGGCGTTGGCGTAAAGGCGGCAAACGAATTTCGGCCACCCGAATTCGATACATCAGATCCGCTCGAAAATTTCCCTGCTCAACCTCATAGGGTAGATCGCGATTCGTTGCGGTAATCAAACGCACATCAACCTTACGTGCCCGGTTTTCACCCACACGAACCACTTCACGCTCCTGTAAAACGCGCAGCAAGGCGGTCTGAACATTCATAGAGATTTCACCAATCTCGTCAAGAAACAGAGTGCCTCCATCCGCCTCTTCAAACAATCCCTTTTGATCCTTTATCGCACCCGTAAAGGCTCCACGTTGATGCCCAAAGAGCTGACTAGTCAGTAGTGAATCGGTCAACCCCGCACAATTGACTGCGATAAAAGGCTGTTCACTACGATGGCTGGTTGAGTGAATGGCCTTGGCAACCAGCTCTTTACCAGCTCCTGTCTCTCCACAGATCATCACCGTGATATCGACATTTGAGATCTCCTGTATCTGCTGATAGAGCATCATCATTGGCGGACTCTTGCCAACAATACTCTCAAATGTCGCACGCTCATTGAGCTGTTCACGCAGGTCATAGACCTCCGTCACATCATTCAAAACAAAGATTCGATTATGGATGCCTCGCGGATCATCACGAACCATCACATCAACCCAGAAATATTTACCCGCTGTACGAAGACGTAGCGGAAGGACGCAACGCTCTCCACTTGGCAACACCGCCATTTCACGCATCGCAACCAAGTCGCTCTCTTTAAAGGGAAAGACCTTTTCCCAATGTTTCCCTATTGCCTGCTCAGGCTCCATGCCAAAAATGGCACAGGTGGCAAGACTCATGAAACGAATATTTTCATCATCATCGGTCAACACCGTGCCGATGCATATCTGATTGAGGATTGAGCGCATATCCTCTCGACTACTAGCGAGATGTTGGAGTGAAGTCGCCAACTCCTTATCCGCACGGTAACGCTCCGCCAACACCTTGCACTGCTGTTCGGCAACGGTCAGACGCACGTCTAAAACTTCATAATCAAAGGGTTTAGTGATGTAGTCGTTGGCGCCCGCCTCAAGGGCAAACCTCAAATCGTCAGGATCACTCTTGCCTGTTACCAGTACGATATAGCTAACCTCTCCCCCAGGAAGCTCTCTAATCTTAGGGATGAGCTCAATGCCATTCATCCCCGACATCTCCCAATCAAGCAGGATTAATGGGAAGGGGGCGAGTTGAAATGCCTTCAAAGCACACTCTGCATCGGAGCACTTGACACTATTGTGCTTACGGCTCATCACCGCATGCTCCAATAACAGGAGCATTTCGGGCGCATCATCAACTATAAGAACATCCATGCAACAACCGTTAAATAGTGTGCTAATTAGTAGGGATTATACTGAATTGACACAAAAAGTTGCGCCGCAATAATAAATTCTCGATCGTCCCCCCATAACCACTTTGATCTCAATACCGTTTTTCTGTCGCCTCAAAGGGACTATTTTATAAAATACGGCGGAAGATTAGATCCCAAACACCATGCCCCCTATCGAGACCACGCTGTTCAAATTTGGTCAGTGGTCGGCTCTCGGGACGAGGAATATAACCGCTATCTTTAGCACAATTTTCAAACCCGTCGGCAGAGGAGAGATCGGCCAGCATCTGCTCGGCATAGTGCTCCCAGTCGGTCGCCATGTGAATCGTTCCCCCCATCACCAGTCTGGAACGTACCAGCGCCAGCCACTCATCTGAA
>JAOTST010000300.1 GCA_029864785.1 Chromatiales bacterium
GCCATCGGTCGAAAATAAACTGAGTTCAATAGCAATCTGATTAATTATGCTGCCTCAGCAGGACAACATAAAAATAGGCATGATTGGCCTCGGCTATGTGGGGCTGCCACTGGCAGTCGAGTTTGGTAAAATCATACCCATTGTTGGCTTCGATGTTTCAGCTAAGCGCATTAATGAACTAAAAGCAGGTAAAGATAGCTCGCTTGAAGTTGAGAAGAAAAACATCTCTCACGCAAGCCAGCTAACCTTTACCAGCAACACACAAGACTTAGCCGACTGTAATGTTTATATTATCGCAGTCCCTACACCGATAGATAACCACAACCGTCCTGATCTAACGGCCCTTAAACATGCTAGCCACACAGTGGGCTTCGTATTATCGGAAGGCAATGTCGTTATTTATGAATCCACCGTCTATCCCGGTGCTACAGAGGAGATATGTATTCCTCTATTAGAACAATCATCTGGACTTTCTTTCAATAAGGATTTTTTTGCTGGATACAGCCCAGAACGAATCAATCCCGGCGATAAAGACCGCCAGGTAGCTAATATATTAAAGGTCACTGCCGGGTCTACAGTAGAAGCAGCTGACTTTGTAGATGCACTCTACAAACGCGTCATTGCAGCAGGCACCTATAAGGCCAGCTCCATTAAAGTAGCAGAAGCAGCAAAAGTGATCGAAAATACTCAGCGCGATGTCAATATTGGCCTGATCAATGAACTAACTCAAATCTTTAATCTACTAGGGATAGATACAGAGGAAGTACTTGAAGCAGCAGGAACGAAATGGAATTTTTTACCCTTTCGCCCAGGGTTAGTTGGCGGTCATTGTATTGGGGTCGATCCTTTTTATCTTGTTCATAAAGCAAGAGAAGTTGGCTATACACCAACAATCATTCCTGCATCACGCGCCTTAAATGACCGTATGGGACAATATGTCGCACAACGAGTCATTCGCCTAATGGCACAACGACGCAACTCTATTGTAGATGCCAAAATACTTATACTTGGACTTACATTTAAAGAAAACTGTCCCGATCTACGCAATACACGCGTTATGGACATCATTGCCGAACTGAAGGTCTACCATGCCATGATATCAGTGTATGACCCATGGGTTGACCAGGAACAAGCTCTCCGTGCTTATGGCATACAACTAGAGCAAACATTAACAGACAACACTTTTGATGCCATCATCATTGCAGTTGCACATGATGAGTTCAGAGCAATGGGTATCGAGAAGATCAAATCACTAGGAAAACCCTCAGCGGTCATATTTGATACCAAATACCTCTTCTCGGCAGATAAAACTGATGGCCGTTTATAACAATATAAAATATTCAAAGGAAAATTTATGCGTGTACTTGTCACAGGAACAGCCGGATTTATTGGCTCTTATGTTGCTCAGGCCCTACTAAAACAGGGTGACGAAGTCATTGGTGTTGACAACCTAAATGACTATTACGATGTGTCACTAAAAGAAGATCGACTCTCACCTTTAAATGAGCATGCGAATTTCACCGATATTCGTGCCGATCTTGCTGACCGAAGTCGCATCAATCAGGTTTTCAAAGAATATCAACCTGAACATGTCGTTCACCTCGCCGCTCAAGCAGGCGTTCGCTATTCACTGCAAAACCCTCATGCATATGCTGACAGCAACTTAAGCGGCATGCTAAACATACTAGAGGGCTGCCGAAACTACGACGTTAAACATCTGGTATACGCCTCAAGTAGTTCAGTTTACGGCGCTAACACAAAGATGCCTTTTTCTATTCATCATAATGTAGATCACCCTGTAAGCCTCTATGCCGCCACAAAAAAAGCAAATGAGCTAATGGCACACAGCTATAGCAACCTTTATAACATCCCCACCACGGGCTTAAGGTTCTTTACTGTCTATGGCCCATGGGGGCGACCTGACATGGCCTACTTCTCTTTTACCAAGAAAATTTTAGCGAAAGAGCCCATCGATGTCTTCAACTTCGGGAAATGTAAGCGCGACTTTACCTATATTGATGACATCGTTGAAGGCGTCATTCGAACACTGAATAATATCGCTACTCCAAACTCAGAATGGTCAAGCGATGCGCCCGATACCGGCACCAGTTATGCACCCTACCGAATTTACAACATAGGTAACAATCAACCTGTTGAGCTTCTCCGGTTTATAGAAGTGATCGAAGATTGCCTGGGAATTAAGGCTGAGAAAAACTTACTACCCCTACAACCCGGCGACGTACCTGCCACATATGCCAACATTGATGACCTGGTAAACGACGTCGGCTTTAAACCAGCCACCACCATTGAAGATGGTATTGCGAATTTCATTTCGTGGTATCAGGACTATTACAAAATTTAAACTGGAATATAACTACACATGATCACAAAAGCAGTCATACCTGTCGCGGGTCTAGGCACCCGTATGTTACCGGCCACCAAGGCTATCCCCAAAGAAATGCTCCCTCTGGTTGATAAGCCGTTGATTCAGTACATCGTCAACGAATGTATTGATGCAGGCATTAAAGAGATCGTACTGGTCACTCATTCATCAAAAAATGCCATTGAAAATCACTTTGATAAATCTTTTGAACTAGAGACCACCCTGGAGAAAAAGGTCAAAAGAGAGTTATTAAAAGAGATTCAAACCATCTGCCCTAAAGATATCACTATCATGCATGTGCGTCAGGGGCAGGCTAAAGGACTAGGGCATGCTGTTGCTACAGCGCGGCCACTGATTGGCGATAATCCATTTATTGTTGTACTGCCTGACGTGTTGATTGACGAGGCATCATCCGACCTGAAAAGTGAAAACCTTGCGGCCATGATCAAACGCTTTGAGAAGACCAAGATCAGTCAGATAATGGTTGAGCCCGTCCCCTCTGAACAGGTATCCAGCTACGGCGTAGTC
>JAOTST010000301.1 GCA_029864785.1 Chromatiales bacterium
TATGGTGGATCTGGATAACCAACGATTGACGCTGCTCTATTTTGGTACGCATGAGAATTTTTACAGAGATCATAAAAGAGGTTAAGCCGTTGAAAATGGGAGACCTTCTATTGTGGTAAGCATAGGCATTACACTCATCTAAGCCAAATAGGCACACTTTATGCTTTGACTATTGTTGAATTGATTTAGGAGTCAACAATATGACGGTCGCGACCGTGTCAAAAAAAGAACAGGTAGAGGATGTTAAGCCGGTGTCTACCCAACCCAACTGGGGGCAGATATTCGCTGCGATCCCTGATGCGGTGGTCGTTCTTGATGGCAAAGGTATTGTTGCCAAAGCCAATGAAAGTGCCTTCCAGCTGTTAAATCATGAGCTGATTGGCCATGCATGGCCTCAAATTATTCAACAGATTTTTCAGCCTACATGCCTTGATGGAACGCCTTTAAAGCTGCGTGATGGACGGCCTGTTTCACTGCTCACCGAGCCATTTAAGAGTGGTTCAGGTCAATTGCTGATCGTTCGTGAGGCTCTAAATACGACACCAAAATCTCCTGATGCAGCGGTCAACCGCAAAGGAAAGCGGTTCTCTCATAAGGTGGTGGCTGAAGCTCCCAGCAGTATCGCTCTGTTAGAGCTTGCTCGTCGTGTTGCTCAGAGTTCGGTCACTGTCATGATTACCGGTGAGAGCGGTACCGGTAAAGAGGTGATCGCACGTTATATCCATGACCAGTCGCAGCGCGCAGATAAACCGTTTGTGGCGATCAACTGCGCTGCAATTCCCGAAACAATGCTTGAGGCGACCCTGTTTGGTTACGAAAAAGGAGCCTTTACGGGGGCGATGAAGGCGACCCCCGGTAAATTTGAACAGGCCAATGGCGGTACGTTGCTGCTTGATGAGGTCTCAGAGATGGATCTGGGGCTACAGGCCAAGTTGCTTCGCGTCTTGCAGGAGCGTGAGGTTGAACGCCTCGGTAGTACTCGAACAACACCCTTGGATGTACGTATTTTGGCGACCTCCAATCGTGATATGCGCCAGCAGGTTGATGAGGGAAAATTTAGAGAAGATCTCTACTATCGTTTAATTGTTTTTCCGCTTCATCTACAGCCACTACGTGACCGGCCGCTGGATATTGCTCCTATTGCACAGATCTCGCTGAAACGTGCGCTCGAATCGATGGGAGGAGCAACCGAATCAACGGAAAAAATCTTATCATCGACTGCGATTGAAATGCTTAATAGCTATCAATGGCCTGGTAATATTCGTGAGCTGGATAATGTGATGCAACGAGCGGTGATTCTCTCTTTGGGTGATAGGATCAGTGGGGATGACATTCAATTTGATGGTGAGCTACAGAGTGAACTCCCTGAACGGGTCACCCCCCAATCTCCACAAGACTCTATCGCTTCGCAAGATCTGGGTCAGGATATGCAGCAGCAGGAGTATCTGTTGATTCAGAAAGCGCTCACGCAGGGGAGTCGCAAGGCAGCGGCGGAAAATCTGGCTGTAAGTGAACGCACCTTACGTTACAAGATTGCTAAACTGCGCGAAGCAGGCTTCAAATTCGACTAACTTCAATCCGCGCCAACTAAAAGTTGGCGCACTTCATGCATTATCCTGACTAGGTGTTAATTTTTTGTCACTTCAGGTGAAGAACATGAATACAATTGATAGTAGTCAACTCTTATCGCAGCTGCGTGCTGCATCTCTTCAAGCTAAGGGCGTAACCCCTTCTGAGGCCGGTATCGGTATCGGTCTTGGTAATGGTGTTGGAGGAGAGAGCCCGATAAAGGGTGATTTTTCATCCATGCTGACCAAGTCGATCGATATGGTCAACGGCATGCAGAAGACTTCCGGTAATTTGGCTTCCGAATTTGAAATGGGCAACCCCAACGTCACCCTTCCCGATGTCATGATCGCCAAGGCCAAAGCGGGTATCGCCTTTGAGGGAATGGTTCAGGTACGCAACAAGATGGTGGAGTCCTATCAGGAGATTATGAGAATGCAGGTCTAGAACTGTATTTAATGATCCCGTTTTTATCCCAAATACCCACTATCGACTAATCTAAAAAGAAGAGAAGAGCATATAAAACTATGGAACTCGTAGAGATAGAAAGCAATATTCCAACGCCTGTAAAAGGGTTTATGGAGCTTCCCATTGTTCGCCAAATGGCACTTATGGTCAGTACCGCTGCAAGTATTGCGTTGCTTGCGGTTATTGTAATGTGGTCGATGAAACCGGGGTATGGTGTTCTGTTTGCCAATATGGAGAGCCGTGAGGCCTCTGAGGTGATGACAGCCCTGCAAAGTATGCAGGTAGATTTTAAACTAGATGAAAATACAGGAGCCATGCTGGTTCCCTCTAATAAGGTGCGTGAACTGCGCCTTAAACTGGCCGGTCAGGGCTATCCTCGCAGTAGCGGTCGTGGACTCGATATTCTTAACGAAGATCCTAAGTTTGGAACCAGCCAATTTCTTGAAGTAACCCGTTACCAACATGCACTTGAAACAGAGCTGGTGCAGTCGATTATGACGATTCGAAGCGTTGAAAGTGCCCGTGTTCATCTGGCTCTGCCCAAACAGTCTGTATTTGTGCGTAAGCGTCAAAAAGCGACGGCATCTGTTCTACTCAATCTCTATGCGGGTCGTACCATTGATGAGTCACAGGTTAATGCAATTAGCCACATGGTGGCTGCGAGTATTCCCAATCTGGAACCTGATCAGGTGACCATTATTGATGAGAAGGGAAAGTTGCTGAGCAAGAAAAACAGCGGAACTCAGATCGGTATTAGTGAAGAACAGCAGGGCTATATTCGTTCTATCGAAGGGGGGTATATCGAGCGTATTATCGACTTGCTGACACCTGTAGTCGGTGTTGAACATCTACGTGCACAAGTGACCGCCGATGTT
>JAOTST010000302.1 GCA_029864785.1 Chromatiales bacterium
CAAATCAAATCCTCAGAAATGTCAATTGACGAATCAAAATTTGAACGTTTTTAAAGTCATCTATTCATAGCATAGCATCCAACTCAGAAGAGCCGACAGATCACCAACAATCATGTTGGTGATCTGTCGGCGGAAAAAACATCCCCCTCTTACCTCCCATTACATACAGCGTGTTATCATCATCAATTAATTGATGTAACACGATTGAGGATAAAATCTTGGAGGCACTACTCGAAAAATTACAACCCATTATCGGCTTCTTTGGCGACTATCCCTATGTCAAAGCGCTCATTCTGTTTCTGCTATCATTAGCTGTCGCCAATCTCGTTACAATGATGGTCACTCGGGTTCTTTTAAAACTCGCCCACAAAACAAATAACTCTCTTGATAATCGCATAATCAATCTGCTTCACCGTCCACTTTTGTGGTCGGTGATTCTTACCGGTTCCCTTGCCTCAATTTATCTGCTCGAACTCCCTACCAATGTCTATGGTATTGCCAGCTCACTAGTAGGCAGTATCCTGCTATTCCTCTGGGCTCTCTTTGTTCTGCAACTACTGCGCTCGGTACTGCGAACGTTGAGCCAAAGCAATCGTGAACAGTCTCTGATTCGCAATCAAACTCTGCCTCTGTTTGATAATTTGGTAATTATTGTGATCGTCACCGTTACTATCTATCTGATTTTTGAGGCATGGGGTATCGATATGACTGCCTGGATCGCCTCAGCAGGTATCGTTGGTATCGCCGTCGGTTTTGCTGCCAAAGATACCCTAGCCAACCTCTTTTCAGGGGTTTTTATTATGGCTGATGCCCCCTATAAAATCGGCGACTACATCGTGCTTGATTCAGGACAGAGAGGTCAAGTCACCCAAATTGGCATCCGGAGTACCCGGCTACTCACACGTGGTGATGTTGAGATCACCATTCCCAATGCAGTGATTGGCAATAGCAGTATTATTAACGAATCGGGTGGCCCCCATGAAAAATTCCGAATAGAGATAAAGATCGGTGTTGCCTATGGCTCCGATATTGACAAAGTGCGTGAAATTTTGATGGATATTGGCAGCAATGAAGCCAATGTCTGTCATGAACCAGAACACCGAGTACGCTTCCGTACCTTTGGGGAATCAAGCCTCGATTTTGAGCTGCTCTGTTGGGTGGAAACACCCGAGCTTAAAGGGCGCACAATCGATGCACTCAATAGTGCCATCTACAAGCGTTTTCTGAGCGAAGCGATTGAGATCCCATTTCCTCAACGTGACCTCTATATCAAGGAGATGCCTCAATAGCCCTTTAAATAGCGAAGTTATAGCGCATGAAAAGTAACCCTAAGCGGATTGTGATCTGATGAACTCACACGCCACGACTCCTGATTTAAAAGTTTAAGTCCACGATAGAAAACATGATCAATCGCATTACCAAACAGACGTGTCGTATAGTGATGACTCCCCCACTCGACTGAGCCGAGTCTCAATTTTTCTACCAGTTCATTAACAATTCGCATCCGTGCACTGCTCCAACTATTAAAATCACCCGCCACAATCACTGGGCCATGATGCCGTTTAATCTCTTGGTAAAGTGCCTCCATCTGCTTACGATAGACCATTGTCCCCAGCGAAAAATTAATCCCATGAATATTGGCAACCAATAGATTGTCTTTCATACCATCAATAGGATAGTGGCTGATTAATGTCGCCTTCGGTAGCCTCAGCCATGGCTCTTTCTGATGCAATCCATGACTTAAAATCGCCTTAACGCTTGAGGCCGTCATAACTCCCGATGCACGCTTGCGTAGATGAAATGCCTTATTCATGACCCAGTGAAGGTTATTTTTATTAAGTAACCCCTCTAGTTCATCCCCTAGATACGCCTCTTGGATCGTCACCAAATCATGTTGATTGCTAAACAGTTTTAGATCTGTCGCCCAGTTGAGACGCTGTCCTTTATATATATTCCAGTTGAGCAGGGAGATCGTATTAGGGTCAAATGCAGCAATATGATCAAATCGGCTGTCGTTGCTATGAGCTAAATTAATGATGTTACACTCCTTGTGATACATAGGTGATTTTGTTCATCTAAAATTTCGCCCTTTTAGCGGTACCGTGAGCCAGTTTTTTTAATGCTATTTCCAGATAACTATAGGGGATAAATGAGCTTTTTCAACCACCAGAAGGAGTCAGGATTTTATCCTCTCAGTGACAATGCTGATGCGTTTGTTGCACGCTCAGCGCTCATCCAAACCGCCAAAAAGAGTATCGATATCCAATACTATGCAATTCATAGTGATGCCAGTGGCCGTTACTTGAATCACATGCTTTTAGAAGCCGCTGATCGTGAAGTCACAGTCCGTATTTTAGTCGATGACATTAACCTTTCTGGACGTGATAAGGAACTCAAACTTTTTAATCTGCATCCCAATATTGCAATTAAAATATTTAACCCACTCACTAATCGTTATTGGTTTCGCAATCTGGAATTGGTTATCCACCAAGGGCGTGCAGATCGGCGAATGCATAACAAGGTTTTTATTGTCGATAATCAAATAGCTATTATTGGTGGCCGCAATATCGGTGATGAATATTTTGATAATCGCCAAAGTATCAATTTTGTCGATCTTGATCTGCTTACTCAAGGTCCATTGATCAAAGATATAACAGAAAGCTTTAACCACTACTGGAATAGTTGCTGGGCAGTACCGATTACTGAACTATCAATAGTTAATGTCGCTAAAAAGCAACTTATGGCGACAAAAAAACGTCTAAAAGATCGTTGGAATCGCGCACGTAACACGCCATATTTCCAGGATATTAATATCAAGAAATTTACCCAACAGTTACAACAAAACATACTCCCATTTATTAGCGCCCCGGCAAAACTTTTTTATGACCTGCCCGAAAAAATA
>JAOTST010000043.1 GCA_029864785.1 Chromatiales bacterium
TTAAAGTTAACCGCCGAGAGCACCTCACCCTCTGCTGAAGCACTACAGAGATCCTTAACCGCCTGATCATCAAGACCAAGGATTGCGGCCATCGCTCCCTCACCTGCGGGCACCGCCTCCTGCATCAAACGTCCACGCTCAGCAACCAGCTTGATGGCATCGGCAAAGTCGAGTGCACCCGAGGCAACCAGCGCAGAGTATTCTCCCAGACTATGTCCCGCAATGACCACAGGGGTAGCACCGCCCTCTGCATTCCAGATGCGCCATACCGCAATGCCCGCTGCAAGCATCGCAGGCTGAGTCACCTGGGTATTATTCAGCTTCTCGGCAGGACCATTTGCAACAACACTCCAGAGGTCGTACCCAAGGGCATCAGACGCCTCTTTAAAGGTCGCTTCAACCTGAGGATAGACCTCAGCCAGCGCACTCAACATACCAACGGCTTGCGAACCCTGACCCGGAAAAACAAATGCTAGTGACATATTATCGACTCCAATGCGGGGCAACCGATACCCCAAATATTTCTATTAAAACTTAATGAGTGCTGAGCCCCATGTGAAACCGCCACCAAATGCCTCAAGTAGCAAAGTCTCTCCACGCTGAATGCGACCATCACGCACAGCAGCGTCAAGTGCCAGCGGTACCGATGCGCCCGAGGTATTGCCGTGCTTGTCTACAGTCACGACTACATTTTCGATACTCATCTTTAACTTTTTGGCCGTTGCATTAATAATGCGAATATTGGCCTGATGCGGTACCAGCCAGTCAATATCTGACTTCTCCATACTATTCGCAGCAAGGGTCTCATCAACAATGCGCCCAAGGGTGTTTACAGCCATCTTAAAGACCTCGTTACCACGCATCTCCATAAACTCATTACCTGAGGCAACTTGTAATAGATCTTTATACTGTCCATCGGCATGAATATGAGTTGAGAGGATACCGGGCTCGTCACTCGCCTCCAGCACGACTGCACCAGCACCATCACCAAACAGGATACAAGTACCTCTGTCACTATAATCGGTGATGCGAGACATACTCTCCGCTCCAACAACCAATACCTTTTTATGGGAGCCACTGCGAATAAATTTGTCAGCAACCGCTAATGCATAGACAAAACCAGTACAGACAGCCTGAACATCAAATGCTGCTGAACCATGAATACCGAGACGTTCTTGTAACAGACAGGCCGTACTCGGGAATATCTGATCAGGGGTCGTGGTCGCAAGCACGATGAGATCGATCTCATCATTGCTGATCCCAGCCATATCCATCGCCTTAATCGATGCCTCATAGGCGAGATCAGTTGTGGTCTCATCTTCAGCAACAATATGGCGCTCTTTAATACCTGTACGCGCCGTAATCCACTCATCCGTGGTTTCGACCAGCTTCTCAAGATCGTGATTAGTGAGGATCTTCTCTGGCAGATAACTGCCAGTACCTGTAATACGTGAATAGGTCAAACTGCTTGCCTCGCTTCTATTTTTTCTACGGCGCCTTTATCTGCACGCCCTTCATCCATTTTCGCTTCAACTTCTGATGCAATCAGCTTGGGGACGTTGGTCTTAACCTCTAGAACAGCTTCACCAATTGCCGTAGCAAACGACAGTGAATCAGCACTGCCATGGCTCTTGATAACAATGCCACGTAAACCTACCAAGCTTGCACCATTATAACTACGGGGATCAATTCGCTTTTTGAACGCATTGAGTACAGGAAGAGCTATCAGTGCAGAGAGCTTGGTAAAGATATTTCGTTTAAATTCATTTTTCATCGCATGGCTAATCATCTTCGCCACGCCTTCACTGCTTTTAAGCGCGATGTTGCCGATAAATCCATCAGCGACAATCACATCCGCAGCATCGGTATAGATACCATCACCTTCGACATAACCGATGTAGTTAAGGTCACTCTCACTCAAAATCTTGTGTGCGGCCTTGACCTGCTCATTCCCTTTGATCTCCTCTTCACCGATATTGAGCAGACCTACCGTAGGATTCTCAATATTGTCGACCGCACGGGTGAGTACTGAACCCATTAATGCGAACTGATAAAGAACCTCTGCCGAGGAGTCGATATTGGCTCCCAGATCGAGCATATGGGTATGCCCTTTAACAGTCGGCAGCGCAGAAATTATCGCCGGACGGTTAATGCCTGAGAGGGTCTTTAGAACAAAGCGGGAGGTCGCCATCAGCGCACCGGTATTACCGGCGCTAACACACGCTTGCGCTTTACCATCTTTAACGAGATTGATAGCAACACGCATGGACGAATCTTTTTTACCACGCAAGGCACGCGAAGGTGGCTCATCCATCTCTACGACCTGTGAGGCGTGATGTATTTCAATACGGGGATTATCTTTGGATCCATATTGAGTGACAAGCTCGCTTAACTTCTGCTCATCGCCGACCAGGATCAGATTGAGGTGCGAGTACTTTTTGAGTGCATTGATTGCAGCCGGAATCGTAACCGATGGGCCGTGGTCGCCACCCATCGCATCAATCGCAACCGTTATGTTATCCATATTACTGTTCATTCAATACGCTTAATTAACTTGCACCGGCGACCAATACACAACCGGCTCGTAGAGAGATTCTCCACGAGCCGGTTATTACTACAAGTACTGAGACGCAAAAGATGCGTCTCAATAGCGATAATTACTCGCCTTTGACCTGTACGACCTTACGACCACGGTAGTAACCATCGGCACTAACGTGATGACGCAGATGCGTCTCACCAGTAGTTGGCTCGATAGACAACGCCTCTGAACTCAGCGCATCGTGTGAACGGCGCATACCGCGACGTGAAGGTGATTTTTTGCTCTTCTGTACAGCCATAATAAACCTCGTTTCAACTATATCTTTAAATCTTTCAACACTGCAAACGGATTCTCCTTTCGGGACTCCTCCTGCACTAAATTCGTATCGGCTTCGGCCGTATTACCCGCTTTACAATCCTCAATAGGATGCATTGCGACTATCGGCAGAGCCAGTATCAACTCATCTTCAACCAGATCTTTAAGAAAAATCTTCTCATCTGGCTCGATCATAAGAGGCTCGTACTCTTCAGGAAGCTTCTCAGCAAACACTTCAGAATCGACCGCACCCAACGCAAATTGAGCATCAACCACAATTTCAACCTCATCCATACAACGTTGACACTGCATGGGGACTACGGCCTTGATATGTCCACGCAAAGCTCGAACTCGATCCTCTCCAATAGAACAATCGAGAACGACCGAAACATCACCACGAAGCTCTGTCGTCTGCTCCGTCATTCGAGACATCATTGAGAGAGGGATATTCCCTTCCAAATGACGCCCCCACTTAGCAAACCTTACAGGATCGAAACTTACTGGCAATTTCTCTTCGGCCATAGCCGGCGCATGATACGGTTATGAGCCCCTTCTGTCAAAGAAAAATAGTAATAAAATCCACCTCTTCAGCGCTGTTTTGCCGCCTTATGGGGGGTCACAGAAGGATAAATGGCGTGTAGAATGCTCTTCCCTCTATTAGACGCCGATAATCTCCCTGAAAATGACCCAACTTATTCTCGCCTCCACCTCCCCTTTTCGTCGTGAAATTCTACAAAAATTGCACCTCGACTTTGAGAGTTGTGCACCAGAGATTGATGAACAGCGGCTTGAGGGTGAATCGCCTGAAGCGTTAGTTGCACGCCTTGCTCGAGCCAAGGCCGAAGCGGTCACCGAAAAATACCCCAATGCCCTAATTATCGGCTCAGATCAGGTCGCCATAAATGGTGAAGAGATCCTTGGTAAACCTGGAACTCACGAAAAGGCGATAGAACAATTAACGGCCTGCTCGGGTAAAAAGGTGACCTTTCTCACCGGCCTGGCGCTTCACAGCAGCACTTCGGGTGAAACTCAGGTAAAGGTTGTGCCATTTCATGTCCACTTTCGTGAACTAACAACACAACAGATTGAAAACTATCTCAATGTCGAAAAGCCCTATAACTGCGCCGGCAGCTTTAAATCCGAAGGCTTTGGGATCACCCTCTTCTCCAAGCTAGAGGGTGATGACCCCAACACCCTTATCGGTCTGCCTCTGATAGAGCTGATAAAGATGCTTGAGCAAGAGGGGCTCTCTCCCATTTAAGTGTGGAGCTAAGAGACCGCTCATTAGGATGGCCAGATTGGATAATTCACACTATCACCTCATCGGTGGCGAGGCGGGGGTACATGACCTCGTCAACCGCTTTTATGATCTGATGGACAGTCTGCCAGAAGCAACCGAAATTAGAGCCATGCACGCAAAAGATTTGACCCAGACAAGAGAGAAGCTCTTTATGTTTCTCTCCGGCTGGCTCGGGGGCCCTCAGCTTTATGTAGAGAAATATGGGCATCCACGTCTTCGACAACGGCATATGCCTTTTAAGATTGGTGTGTTGGAACGCGATCAATGGATGCTTTGCATTCGTCAAGCGATGCTCGATATTGGCCTTGATGAGGATTTACATCAGCAACTTGGTGACGCCTTCTATAAAACGGCTGACTTTATGCGGAATCAATAGGCCACTACCTTTTGGTGCACGCTGTAGACAATAAAAAGGGCCTCAAAAAGAAGCCCTTTTTATCAATTCATAATGTGGTCAACTATATTTTTGACATCACTTTAAAGGTCTTAATAAACGGTCCAGCCATACGTGGATCTTTTACCATTGAGCCATAATCACCTACGGCAAATTTTAGTTTACGCGACGCATAGGCCATACCGAGCCCCGCCAGTCCCAAACCTTTTACAAGCCACTTATCCCAACTTTCTTTCTTGGCTCGTAGATCCCAGTTTAATGTCTCACCGCCATAGGCCCCTGCAGAGATCATTTGACCATTCTCGACAACAATCACACCTACCGGTTTATCATCGCCTTCAAAACCATAACCGATGGTCGATTTAAAACCGATCTCCGCAAGTGGTTTGGTAATTTCCTCATCCTGGTTCCAGGCGACCATATAACTTTTCATCCACTCATCTGAAAACAGCTCAGCCATCTTATTAATCTCCCCTGTATCTATTTTTTTTATTTAAGCTGCTGTAATACTAACAAATTGTACGGGCATTGCGAAACATCCGCATCCAGGCTCCATCTTCATCCCACTCTTCAGGGTGCCATGAATTCTGCACCGCTCGGAAAACCCGCTCAGGATGCGGCATCATAATAGTAAACCGACCATCATTGTTGGTCAGTCCTGTAATCCCCAGTGGCGACCCATTGGGGTTGGCAGGATAAATTTCGGTTGGATCACCGGCATGATCAACATAACGTAGAGCAACCTGTTGACTACGCAAAAGATCCGCTGGAGCGGCTGCTCCAAATTCAGCGCGTCCCTCTCCATGAGCCACCGCTATTGGCATACGAGATCCCTCCATTCCCTGCATAAAGATAGATTTTGATTTCACCACCTCGACCATTGAAAAGCGGGCTTCAAACTGCTCAGAGTTATTACGGACAAAGTGGGGCCACTGCTCAGCGCCCGGAATCAGATCACGCAAATTCGACATCATTTGGCAACCGTTACAGACACCCAAACCAAAACTATCATCCCGTTCAAAGAAATTAGCGAAGTCATCACGAGCACGTGTATTGAAAAGAATCGACTTGGCCCATCCCTCACCCGCACCGAGCACGTCCCCATAAGAGAAACCACCGCAAGCTACCATTCCTTTGTAATCCTCTAGTGAATGGCGCCCGGAGATAATGTCACTCATGTGAACATCAACTGCATCAAAACCAGCACGCTCAAAGGCGGCGGCCATCTCGATCTGTCCATTGACCCCCTGCTCACGCAGCACGGCAACACGAGGACGTGCCCCAGTAGCGATCATCGGTGCGGCGATATCCTCGTTGACATCGTAACTGAGCGATACGCTCAGACCGGGGTCTTCCGCATTGAGGATCTGCTCAAAGGCCTCATCGGCACACTCAGGGTTATCACGCAGCTTTTGCATCTGGTACGAGGTCTCTGACCATGCACGTTGCAGATCGATACGAGATTCATCAAGCACCACTTCAGCATGGTTACGGATTACGATGCGGTCATCATTATTGAGAGCACCAATCACATGGCAGCAGCCACCCAGATTGGCCTCACGGAACAGTGACAGCACCTCATCGGTATCCTGATGACGTACCTGAATCACCGCACCTAGCTCCTCGTTAAAGAGCGCGGCAGCAATGTGCTCCTCTGCCAGCTCAATATCAAGACCGGTGTGAGCGGCAAAGGCCATCTCCAGTAGTGTGACCAGTAGACCACCATCCGAACGATCGTGGTAAGCGAGTAACATCCCCTCACGATTGAGCTCTTGAATGGTGCTAAAGAATTTTTTAAATAGTGCGGGACTATCAAGATCCGGGGCTCGATTACCCAGCTCCTTATAGACCTGAACCAGTGCCGATCCGCCAAGGCGCTGCTTACCCTGTCCCAAATCAATTAAGATCAAGTCACTATCGGCATCGGTTTTCAATTCTGGGGTGAGTGTTGCTCGTACATTAGTCACCGGAGCAAAGGCGGTAATCACTAACGATAGTGGTGCCGTCACTGACTTATCTTCATCTCGATCTTGCCAGACACTCTTCATCGACATTGAGTCTTTACCGACCGGAATAGCGATACCGAGTTCAGGACAGAGCTCCATGCCTACGGCGGTTACCGCATCAAATAGTCCGGCATCCTCACCAGGGTGTCCAGCAGGAGCCATCCAGTTAGCCGACAAGACAATATCGGAGATCACCTCAATTTTGGCCGCCGCGATATTGGTCAATGCCTCACCCACCGCCATACGTGCCGAAGAGGCGTGATCAATCAGCGCCAGCGGTGCGCGTTCACCAATGGCCATCGCTTCTCCCGTCTCGACGTCGAAACTAGTGGCCGTTACACCACAGTCAGCCACAGGCACCTGCCAGGGACCAACCATCTGATCCCGAGCGACCAGTCCGGTGACACTGCGATCACCGATAGTAATAAGAAAGCTCTTATCAGCCACCGTAGGAAGACGCAGCACACGGTAGGTGGCATCCTTCAGATCAATCTGCTTGCTATTAAAAGAGTGAAGTTTAACTGACACGTGAGATGTCTCACGCAACATCTTAGGCGGCTTACCGAGCAGTACGTCGAGCGGCATATCGATGGGAGTATTTTCAAAATGTTCATCACCGAGCAAGAGATGTTGCTCTTTGGTGGCGGTACCGATAACGGCATAGGGACACCGCTCACGATCACAGAGTTCACCAAAGCGTTCGATATCATCATCATGAATTGCCATAACATAACGCTCTTGCGACTCATTACACCAAATTTCCATCGGTGACATACCGGGCTCATCATTGGGGATTGCTCGCAGCTCATATTTGGCTCCACGACCCGCATCATTCACCAGTTCCGGCATCGCATTGGAGAGACCTCCGGCACCCACGTCGTGGATTGAAATAATCGGATTGTCATCACCCAGCTGCCAGCAACGATCAATCACCTCCTGACAACGGCGCTCAATCTCAGGATTACCACGTTGTACAGAAGCAAAATCGAGATTCTCACTTGAGGTGCCTGAATCCATTGATGAGGCCGCGCCTCCACCAAGACCAATCAACATTGCAGGCCCACCGATAACCACCAGTTGAGCACCATCGGGGATAATATTCTTTTCGACATGCTCCGGCTTAATGTTGCCAACTCCGCCCGCAAGCATGATCGGTTTGTGATAACCGCGCACCTCATCACCTTCGCTACCGGGAACCTTCTCTTCGTACGTACGGAAGTAGCCGGTAATCGCCGGGCGACCAAACTCATTATTAAATGCTGCGCCACCCAGTGGTCCATCGGTCATAATATCAAGAGCAGAGACAATGCGGTCGGGCTTACCGTAATCGGTCTCCCAAGGCTGTTCAAAGCCAGGAATTTTTAAATTGGAGACAGAGAAGCCGCTCAGTCCAGCCTTTGGCTTAGAACCTCGTCCAGTTGCCCCTTCATCGCGAATCTCACCGCCCGAACCGGTCGCAGCGCCAGGAAACGGAGAGATCGCAGTAGGGTGATTATGCGTCTCCACCTTCATCAAGATCGCTATGGATTGCTGGTGGTAGTGATATTTACCCGTTTCCGGATCGGGATAGAAGCGCCCCGCATCAAAGCCCTCCATTACTGCCGAATTATCTTTGTAGACCGAGAGGGTCTTACCAGGGTTTTCATGGTGGGTGTTGCGAATCATGCCGAAGAGGGAGCGTCCCTCCTCCTTATCATCAATGACCCAATCGGCATTAAAGATTTTGTGACGACAGTGCTCTGAGTTAGCCTGGGCAAACATCATCAGCTCTGTATCCGATGGGTTGCGCCCAAGTGCCGTGAAATTTTCTACTAGATAGTCGATCTCATCAGGAGCCAGAGCCAACCCCCACTCACTATTGGCACGTTTTAATTCATCAACACCCCCATCGAGAATATCAACCTGGCGCATCGGAGTTGGTTCATGAACAACAAACAGGCGTTCCGCCTCTTCAAGAGTATTGAGTACCATATCAACCATTCGATCATGGATCAGAGCGACAACTTGTTGGCGCTCATCATCACTCAGCTCGCCATCAAAGTAGTAGGCGATACCGCGTTCAAGCCGAGTGATTCCCGACAGTCCACAGTTGTGAGCGATATCAGTTGCCTTGGTTGACCATGGTGAGATTGTACCGACACGAGGAACCACCAGCATCAGCTTACCCTTTGCCTCTACCGGCTTCGATTTAGGACCGTAGTGAAGGATCTGTTCCAACACCTTCTGCTCATCATCGGTCAACTGTTTATCGGTCTCGACAAAATGAACAAACCGCGTTGAGAGCGATACCGAGCGAGATAATTGTTCGGTAATCTGTTGATTCAGTTTACGCAGACGAAAGTCAGAGAGTGCTGTAACGCCGTGGAGGATCAACATGGGACAGACCTATGGTTCAAAAATTGAGGCGTGAATGATAAAGGATCGGTAAAATCACATAAACAACTTATCGATATTATTTTATGACCCAAACAACTAAACAAGACTCAAGCGCTCCTGTGCCTGCATGCGCCCGCGATATTAGTGCATCTAACCAACAGGGATGTTGGAAATGGTGATCTTGCAGGAGCAGACA
>JAOTST010000303.1 GCA_029864785.1 Chromatiales bacterium
GCCGATGTGAATAAGGCGGCATCTAGTTTTAATACCGAAAAATTGATGTGGCTTAACCAGCACTACATCAAGGAGAGTGACCCTGCACGTATCGCTCACCTGCTGAGTGTTCACATGGGTGATCTTGATATCGACCCCACGACCGGCCCCGATCTGATCGAGGTGGTCGAGGCGCAGCGTGAACGTGCCCGCACTCTGGTGGAGCTGGCCGAAATCTCCGCCTTCTACTATCGTGACTTTGATGCGTTTGATGAGAAGGCGGCTAAGAAGAGTTTGAAAGAGGCTGCCGTTGAACCGCTTAATTTATTGAAAGTGAAGTTTGCGGCAATCGCCACCGACGATTGGCAACGTGAACCACTGCATGGCGTGGTCAAGGCGGTGGTCGAGGAGCTGGAACTTGGCTTTGGCAAGGTGGCGATGCCGCTGCGTGTTGCCGTTACCGGTGGCGCACCATCCCCTGATCTCGATCTGACTCTCTATCTCATCGGTAAAGAGGCCTGCATCCGTCGTATCGAAAAAGCGATTGAATTTATTAATAGTTAAATCTGATAGAAATTGATTTATGAGTAATCCAGAGACAACAGAACAGGCACCCCGCACCAACTTTATCCGTCGCATTATCGACCAGGATCTCGAGGCGGGAAAAAATGGTGGCAAGGTGGTGACCCGTTTTCCTCCTGAGCCTAATGGTTATCTCCATGTCGGTCACGCCAAGTCGATCTGCCTCAACTTTGAGATCGCCGAGGATTATCACGGACACTGCAACCTCCGTTTTGACGATACCAATCCAACCAAAGAGAGTATCGAATTTGTTGAAGCGATTCAGAACGATGTGAAATGGCTCGGATTTGATTGGGGAGAAGAGGCGCTCTACTCCTCCGACTACTTCGACAATCTCTACAAATTTGCAGTAGAGTTGATCGGAAAAGGCCTTGCCTACGTTTGCGACCAGAATGCTGAAGAGATGCGACAGTCACGCGGTAACCTAACCACCCCTGGTAGCGATAGTCCATTTAGAATGCGCACAGTTGAAGAGAACCTCGATCTGTTTGAGCGCATGAGCAAAGGGGAGTTCGAAGATGGTAGCAAGGTGCTGCGCGCCAAAATCGATATGACCTCGCCCAATATGAATATGCGGGACCCCACCCTCTATCGGATTCGTCACGGGGTGATTCATCACCAGACAGGAACCGAGTGGTGTCTCTATCCGATGTACGACTTTACCCATCCTATTTCTGATGCACTGGAGGGGATCACCCACTCACTCTGTACGCTGGAGTTTGAAGACCACCGTCCACTCTACGACTGGGTGCTCGATAACATTACGATTACGGCACACCCGCAGCAGATCGAATTCTCGCGCCTCAATCTACGGTACACCGTGGTGAGTAAACGTAAGCTGGCGCAATTGGTAAGTGAGGGGCATGTGAATGGTTGGGATGATCCGCGTATGCCGACCATCTCTGGTCTGCGCCGTCGTGGATTTACCCCTGCATCGATTCGTAGCTTCTGTGACAGTATCGGTATCAGTAAGGCCGATAACTCCATCGATATGGGGATACTCGAAGATGCTATTCGTAACGACCTTAATGTTAATGCCCATCGCCGTATGGCGGTACTCAATCCACTGAAGGTGGTGATCACCAACTATCCTGAAGGAGAGGTTGAAGAGCTATCGGCTCCTAATCATCCGCAGAACGAAGAGATGGGACGACGGGTTCTTCCCTTCGGCCGTGAGCTCTATATCGACCGTGACGATTTTATGGAGATCAAACCGAATAAAAAATTTAAACGTCTGGTCACCGATGGTGAAGTGCGCCTGCGTAACAGCTACATCATCCGAGCCGATGAGGTGATTAAGGATGATGCTGGTGAGATTATCGAGCTGCGTTGTAGTTACGACATCGATACTCTAGGCAAAAATCCTGCGGACGGTCGTAAAGTAAAAGGGGTGATTCACTGGGTTTCAGCGAGTCACGCTATCGAGGCCGAGGTTCGTCTCTATGATCGTCTCTTCAATCAGCCCAATCCAGATAAAGTCGAAGAGGGGCAGAGCTTCCTTGATAACATCAATTCAGAGTCACTGGTTGCCATCGAAAAGTGCTATGTCGAGCCATCACTGGCTGATGCTGAGGTGGGTCGAGCGTTTCAGTTTGAGCGTGAGGGCTACTTCTGTCTTGATGCTGCGCCAGAGGGGAAACCGGTCTGGAATCGTACCGTGACCCTACGTGATTCTTGGCCTAAAGAGGCGGGGTAACCAACTCAACCTAAGCCTCTTACTCTGTAATTTATGGGCGCTGATTATGTCTCATATGATATTGAGCTAAATGTCCGCTAATAGCTGTCTATAAACATCGAATCCACAATGACAGCTATGCGACCAAAGCGGAAGCTACATTTTAGCTCATCAGGGGGCTGCTATTAGGTTTAAAGGAGACCTTTGTGCTACAGGGTCGCTAACAAGGAAATTTTCCCTATTGGTAGCCAGAGGTGAAAACACAATATAAAAAAGCCCCTCTTTTTATGGAGGGGCAAAATCTAGAAGAATTGTATTAAATTATTTATATAGATTTTAGAAGCTAGCTGTAACACCTAAATTGATAGCGCTCAGGCTGACCCCATTACCAGAATAGTAAGAAGTAAATTCTGCATTAGCCGAAAATTTTTCACCCATCTCGTAATCCATCCCAAATCCATAAGACATATCGGAGTTACTAGTGGATACAGCAAATCCTGGGACGGAAGCTGTAACCGTACTTGATGCATAACCCAACATTCCGTAAAGAGATGCTTTATCATGGACTTCCCACACTTCCGTTGACACGACTATAGTTCAAAATGAGTTTTGCGGAGGTCAACATGAGCAATCAGAAATATGCTCCAGAGTTTCGGGA
>JAOTST010000044.1 GCA_029864785.1 Chromatiales bacterium
CGGGGCGTGTTGAAAAAGTTTTCGGAAGCGGCGCTCGCTCTCTTCCAGAGAACCTTTTGCCTGCCGTTCAAAGGTAATATCCTCCATGATATGTACGGAGTATCGATAGCTTCCATCAATATTAGTTATCGCGGTGGCACGTGATAAAAATATCTCTCCACCTTCCAGCACAATCTCTTCGTTAAGCTCTTCAGCATGTGGGTTTTCCAGCATTTCTGTGCAAGAAGGGAGAGGCCCCTCTCTTTTAGGAAAGCACTCCCAGTAGGGTTTACCGATGAGATCCCTTACCTCCATCTCGGCGTGATCCGCATAGGCCTGATTGGCTCGGGTGATTAGCCCATCAGCATCATGGAGGAATATGGGGGCGTGAATGCTATCGAAGGCATCGACCCACTCTCGATGGGATTGAATAATTTTATCGCTGATATTGGCAAGGTCATGTTCAACACTCACACGATCACTGATATCGCGGATGATACCGACCGCACGCCACTCATCCTGGAGTTTAATGGCCGATACAGATAACTCAACGGGAAACTCATGGCCACCTTTGCGCAGTGCAGCGAGTTCAATGGTCTTGCCGACTACGGCACCCTTACCTGTCTTGAGGAACTGCTCCCACCCTGACTTGTGATCCTTTTGGTAGTGCTCAGGTACAAGCAGTTGATGGAAATTTTTTCCGATAATCTCGTCGTTAGCGTAGCCGAAGATCTTCTCCGCCGCTCTATTCCAGTAGCAGATATTCCCTTGAGGATTCAGAAGCGTGATGGCATCTTGAGCTGAATCACTAATTCCGCGGAATTTCTCTTCACTCTCTTGTAGTGCGCGCTGGCTGAGTTGGCGAGCTAAGATCCCCTGAAGTACGCGGTATCGACTGTAAAAGATGCCAAACAGTCCGATGAGCCAGATCATGGAGATGATCATGATACGGTCTTGAATCCCCTCGGAACGATAGGCTAAATAGGGCACCATATCGATTGAAACACTCACACCACCACGAATGTCGCCGACCTTGTACCCCTGATCGGCATGACATTTGAGACACCCCTTTTGGGTGATCATCGGCCTCATAAAGCGATAATAGGGCTCCCCTTTGATCTCGGTCTCCTCTGAAACCTCTTTTGCGCCCTGCTCAAATTGTTCAAGCGCTCTTCGCTCCCACTGATCGGGGGCATTATCAGGATTGAGTGGTTTAAGGCTGGTAACGTGTCCTCTGTTTCCGAAGAGTTCAGCGTGATCCGTTGCCACCTCCCTTAGAATATAGGAGGGGTTCATCAACGTTAATTTTAGGCCTGAGGCTGTAGAGACATCTCGTTCAGGCAGGTGAGATAGATAGGGATTGGGTGGCGTGTGTTCGCTGATGGGCACATAGACACCCCCATGTGAGCTCGCCCAGAAGCGCAGAGATTGATCCTTATTAAAGTTGGTTAGAGCTGCGTTGTAGGCCAGTGCCATGCTGTGATCAATTAAAACACCTGACTGTGAATAGAAGATGAGCGCCAGAGCAACGCTCCATATCAAAGTAGCGATGGTAATAACACGGTTTAGATGGCCTATTTCAGCCTTTGATTCCTGAACCAGATTGTTCTGGACTATATCTCTATCCATGGATATAAGCGTTCCTTGTGAGTTCCAATCAATTTAAAGTGACCGGATAGCGTTAACTTTTTATCACTAACCTCTCAAATACTAGCAGATATATTGGCCTTATCCAGACCAATTTAATGTTAATGCTCAGGGTAGAGGGATGTTCACCACGGCCATAAATCCGCCTAATCGTGCGGAGGCGGAGAGGGTGATATCACCACCGTAACTTTCGACGATCTCTTTAACAATGGACAGACCAATACCATGGCCTGCGGTCGACTCATCAACGCGCACACCACGTTCAGTGAGCTGTTCAAGGCGTTCTGGTGCACAGCCGGGGCCATCATCCTCAATGGATATCGTAAAGAGACCATTAAGTTCAATCTTACAGGAGACCGCTGTTTTGGCCCATTTGCAGGCGTTATCGAGCAGGTTGCCTATCAACTCAATCATATCGTCACGATCGAGTGCAATCGCGGATGATTGTGGGTAGTTAAACTCAAGATTCAGATCTTTATCTGGGTAGATCTGCCGTAGCATTTTCTTCAGAACGGGGAGCTCTTCAGCGGGTTGGAACTGCTGCCCTGGGGTGGCACTACCAGCCAGACGGGCACGTTTTAGCTCCTGTTCAATCAACCGTTGAATATGGCTAACCTGTGTGAGTAATTCGGTACGAATCTGTGGCACGTTATTTAAATCTTCTGATTCAGCCAACTGCACCAGTAGCTGTAGTGGTGTTTTAAGGGTGTGCGCCATGTTTCCTGCGCTATTACGAGAACGTTTGATGCGTTCCACCATGGCTAAAATCAGTCGATTGATCTCATCAACCAGTGGGTCAAGCTCTGCAGGAAGAGGGGTAGAGAGTTGCTCAATTTCACCACGCTCAAGATGTTTTATCTCTGTCTTGATCTGATCCAGCGGTTTGAATGACTGCCGTAGAATAAAACGTTGTACCGATAGAATAAGGATGAGGAAGAGAGGGATCGAAATTAGTAGATAGAATCCATAGCGTCTGAGTTGTTGATAGAGTGGCTCAAGATCTTCTGCGGTGGTGATCTTGATGATGTGCCCCTGTTTTCGATATTGAGCAGACCAGAGTAGAAGCTGCTGATTATGAGGGCCGACCATGTGGGAGACTGAGTTATTAGAGCTAACGGCCTTTACATTAAAGGGCCAATCCCATGCAGAACGGGAGACAAGGGCACGTTTACCGTCGACCATAATATGAAAATAGTGACCAGAGAATGGTCGCTGATAAATGCCGGTGAGTCGCTCTTCACGAATGGTTGTCACTCCTGTTGCATCAAACTGTAACGCAGCTAGTAGTGCTTCAGCATCATGTTCCAGACGGGTCTTGGTTGTTGTTTCGCCCATATTGATAGTCACGGAGTAGATCAGCCAGCCAGCCCCGAGTGAGGCGATAAGCAAGATCAGTGAGAGGGCAATTTGTAGCCTTTTCTCCAGAGAGTTCATATTAAAGATACTATCTCAAATATTCTATCTAAACAGTAGGATGCGAGATATAAATGTAGCCTTGACCACGGCGCGTCTCAATACGAGCCTTACCGATCTTTTGACGCAGGCGATTAACATAGACCTCAATGACGTTACTGTCACGATCACCATCTTCTTCGTAGAGGTGATCGGTTAGGTGTGACTTTGAGAGCACTCGATCAGGATGGTAGAGCAGATAACGTAGTAGACGATACTCCATAGCGGTGAGCTGCTCTATCTTTCCATCGGCACAGATGACACTCTGCTTTGACTCATCAAGCTTCAATTCACCAGAAATCAGTGTGGATGGTTCAGTGGTTTGATGGCGTCGAATTAACGCATCAATGCGAGCAAGTAGCTCTTCGGTATGAAACGGTTTGCCAAGATAGTCGTCGGCGCCAGCTTTGAGTCCATCAACTCGCTCATGCCAGCTATCGCGGGCTGTGAGAATAATGACCGGCGTGTGAACCCCGTCTTTGCGCCAGTTTTGAAGAACATCGAGCCCGGATCTTCCGGGCAGACCCAGGTCAAGAATAATGATGTCGTAGGGTTCTATTGATGCCTGTAGCTCACCGTCGATACCATTTTCAATCCAGTCAACGGCATAGCCCACACGCTTTAGTGAACGTCGTAGTTCTGGTGCAAGGCGAATATCATCCTCAATCAGTAGTAGGCGCATCTAATCGTGTTCACGTCCCAGGCTTTGACCATTTTGTGCATCATACTTCAATTCGATCACTTCACCATCCTCTTGCAGCAGTTCTAGCTCATAAATCCAGCGGCCATGCTTCTTCTTTAGCTCCACCTCCAAGATACTCGGATTATTAGAGAGATTAGCCTGATTGATAATATGGCTGAGGGGGAGGATGACTCCCTCCGAAACGAGTTGGCGGGCGTGTTCATAATCCGCCTTACTCTCCCCCTCATCGGCCCAGAGAAGAGAGGGAGTGAGCATGACCACAACCACAATGGCCATGCTCCAGAGGACATTTTTAAAGAAGGGGAAGGGTATTAATCCCAACGGCCCACTCCGGGAATATGAACACCATGCTCACTAAATGATCCCTTGGCCGCCTCAGTGTGGCACTTTTCACAATTACTAAAACTACCCACCTTGGGGTTCCCTGTTACATAGCGAGGCGGAATTTCATCATGCTTGCGTAAAAAATAGCGTGTTTCACTGATGCGTAGTGGAGCACTGTTGCGCGGAATAGAGTTGTTAATCGATTGTGAGCGGTGAGCACTGCTTGTGTCTGCGGCACCAGCGACAAGATAGTTGAGAATTTTCTGAGCATCAGCACTATCAAATTCGGCATTTTCACCAAAGTGGTCGTCCAGTCCACCCATTAATTTTTTCCAGGAACGAGCGGGTAAAAGCCCAGGCTGGAAGGCAAAGTGGCATGAACCACACTCATCAATATACGGCTGATTGTTGACAGGGGTTACGCCCGCTTTAGAGAAAAATCGGCTGAATAGACCTCTCTTGCGGCCATCGTGATCATCATCATCGTCGTCACTCATAGCGACGCCTGACGATGCCAATAGCGTCGTGATGACTGCACCTAATATAATTTTACGGTTCATTATCTCTCTCCAGTTTATTTATAGTTAATCAGATAGGTGAGAATGTCACCCTTTTCTTGAGCCGTGCATTCGCGACCCCAGGTCCATTTACAATTTCGTTTAAACCACTTCTCTATCTTTTTTACCTTGGTAAATCGTGCAGAATTAGCAGATGGCGCCATCGGTTTGATCGGCTTACCGGTTCTATGGTGCTTGCCCATCTGTGTAAGATTATCGGTGTGACAGCTACTACAGCTTCGCATTTTATTGTCTTTGGCTGAATGCACCTGGCGCTGCCATAATTTTTCACCGTTACTGGCACTAAAGTTTGCGGCGCCTCCAGATTTATATTTATCGAATGCCGAGGCGGAGCCCGCAGCAAAAATTGTGGGCGAAAGCACTAAGCTTGCGATTAAAATTAAATTTTTAATGTTCATCATTTTTTCCTTAATTAAATTTAATGGTCGGCATCTTTCTTGCCGGTAAACATCGACAACACAAGATTTTCACCGTGTTGGAATGAAGCCAAAATGACACCTGCAACATGGGCAATAACCAGTAGTAAGGTGAAGTTGGCAAAAAATTCGTGCAGCTCTTTCAGCACACTGCCTGTAAACGAAGAGCTACCTGCCCAGAACTCAACCAGTGGGCCTGAGAATTCATTGGCACCATAGACAGAGAGCCCTGTTGTGACAGTTGCAATCAGTGAAAGCAGTAGGGCAATGACCATCGCTCCGCCTGCTGGGTTGTGACCCAAGTATCTCTTTGGATTAAAGGCCGCGATATCCTTCAAATAACTTATGGTGGTTTTACGTGAAAAGACAAAATGGCTAAATCGAGCGTAACGGGTACCAATAACGCCCCATATAATACGGAAGAGAATAAGGCTACCAATGGTATAACCTGCAAAGGAGTGCAAAGTCAGCCAATCATCTTCGGTGATATAGGCGACGGTAAAGCTGGTAACCAGTGTCCAATGAAATACCCGTATCAGAATATCCCATACTTTTACCTGTTCAATTTGACTCATCTGTTTTGCCTGTTAGTTTGATTTGTGTAGAGCTTAGGCGCTCAACCTGAATAGAAACTTAATTTTCGAAGTGAATATCAAATTAATTGCCAATTTACTGGGCTGACCGTTAGGATAGAGAGCGTTTAGTGAAATAGAGGTGTGCGCCAATGCAGACAACCGTAACATGGCAAGGGAAGATGGCTTTTATGGCCGATGATGGGGCAGGGCATCGCGTTAAAATGGATGCGCCACCTGCTGTTGGGTGTGAGGATGATGGCTTTAGGCCGAAGCATTTTTTACTGGATGCCCTTGCAGGCTGCACCTCAATGGATGTGATCTCGATCCTCAATAAAATGAAGATCTCACCAAATAGCTTTCGGGTAGAGGTGAGTGCCACCGAGACCGAGGAACATCCCAAGGTCTTTAGTGACTTTCATATTAGATATGTTGTAAGTAGTGAGGTTCCTGAAGATAAATTAAACAAGGCCATTGACCTTTCTCAGGAACGTTACTGCGGGGTGACGGCGATGTTTAAAAACTTTGCGCCGATCACCCATGAAGTGGTTTTCGAGGCCTAGTGGAGATACTTCATTAGCTGTTTATCCTGCGTAAGAATATGCTCAAGGAACCAGTTCTGGGTCAAGGTGAGCACCTTATCTAAAATGTGAGAGACTTCATCGCTATGGAGTTCATCACTAAACCGCTGAATATTCTTTGAAAACTCATTGTGGATCGCCTGATGGTCTTGAATATCGGGGAAGCTCACTTCACTCATAATCGCCTCTTCAGCAGAGAAGTGCATATCAACGTAGTCTTGAAGAAACTGAATGATATCCTTTGCCTTCACATCGTGCTTGTCACTACCCATCCGGTTAGATAGATCTTTAACCATCTCAAAAAATAGTTTGTGTTGGATATCGATCAGATTATTGCCCACGCAATAGTCATCAGACCACTCAATAAATTCCATCATCTAAACACCTAAATTATTTATTATTTTTATGACTCAATCTTTACTCATATTCGGTACGATTTACTGCCGAACATCAACAAAACCCTAGAAATAGAACATCCAGCTCCATGCTCTGAATACTACAATGGTTTAATCCTAAAAACCATATTAAAAAAACGGATAAAAGGGGGCGCCAATCATCAACAGATGTTTGGGCGTTGTTGTTACAATAGACGCAAATTAAGATGAAGAGAGTCGACCCTTGTCAGCCACAAAATTTACACTACAAACACTGGAGATATTGCAGCGATATTTCCCTCTTGAAAAAAGCGATGCGCAAACATTCTCGTTCTACCACCTCAAAGGTTATTTAACGGCACTGGTTTGCTCACCCGTTCCGTTATCTTTTGCCGAGTGGTGGGCGGCGTTAAAAACAGCGCCAGGATTAGATATTCAGTCAAAAGAGGCTGAAAATGAGCTCCTGCCGTTGATGATGACGCTTATGGATAAGACGCGAGATGCGCTTGTTGCCGGTCAAACAGCGCTGCCAGAGCCAATCGAGCTTGCAGATTACGACTATGGCTCTACTCCGGTTGAGCAGTGGTGTCAGGGTTTTATGGAGGGGCTTCGACTCAGTGAAGATGTGTGGTTCTCTCCAGAGTATGAGGAAGAGCGCGAAAACATGGAGCTCTCTTTCGGTGTCGTTGCCATGTTGGCATCTCGTGAAGATATGCGGCGCAAAGTTGATGCGGAAAAATTTGATGAACGTATGAACAGCGGCCAAAAAATGCTGCCTGAGATTGTCCGTCGGCTCTTTCAAATCGGTAAAAGCAAAAAATAATGCCCCCAAAGATTTGGGCTTGTCGCCTTTATCGCGCTCTATTTTGTAACGATTTGGCAATTTAAGTCGCCATTAATGACAAAATAACCTCTATTTTTGTAGGACAAACGATTACGCCTGAAATTTTTAATAAGTTCTGATTCATCCTCATCTGAAGATTAAAAGCCTCATAAAGTAAGATGCAGTGCGAAACCCGCCTGAATAGATGATAAAAATGGTGTAGGAGTAACACCTTCACAGCTATCCATTCGGATAGATCTCCCCCCTTTACTTAACGAGCATTTCCGCTCTAACCTATTGATTACAAAGTTTCTATTTGAACGACAATAGCCATTGACCTTGGAGTTACTCTAAGGTTTAAGCTGGACAGATTGGCTAAAAAAACAAGAGGAAATAGATATCGCGAATTTGACTATCGGACGAGTGGCTAAGGCTACTGAATTAGGCGTGGATACCATCCGTTTTTATGAGCGTAGTGGCTTGTTGGGACACATCGAGCGCAACAGTGCCGGATACCGCATTTATAGAGATTCAATTATTAAACGCCTCGGATTTATTAAGCAGTCGCGTACTCTCGGTTTTTCACTTGCAGAAATTGGCAACCTGCTTGATCTCATGCACAGCAATAAGCGCGCACTTTCCAGTGAACTTAAAAAGCACTTACAAGATCGTCAAGAGGGGATTCGAGCTCAAATTAACGAGTTAATGAGTAACCTCCATTCACTCGAAAGCTTTCTATGTAACGCCTGCAAAGAGACTCACCCCAACTGTGAAGAGTGTCATTTAGTCTTTGAAATTATCGGGGGGAGCACTAAATAGGGTATACAATAAACCTTAATAATGTAGCCAAATTAGAGTAGCTGGCGACTACTTGGTTCAAGGGGGAATTGTGAGTAGAAAGGTTCTTATAGTGGATGATGAGCCGCTGATGTGTGAGTTGTTTTCCGAGATCCTCCAAGATGAAGGGTATCAAACATTCTGTGCTAATGGTGCTCAGGCAGCCCTTGAATGCTTAAAAGAAGAGGCGATTGACCTGTTGCTTAGCGACATTAAAATGCCCGAAATGGATGGCTTTCAGTTGGCCGCCAAAGTAGCGGAATCCTACCCTCATATCAAAATACAGTTGATGAGCGCCTATAGTTCAACAGGGCATGAAAATCTGGTCTCCCCAGAACTACATCAACAGATGCTCTCTAAACCAGTTGATCCAAACAAGCTTCTACTGCGGATCAAACAGCTACTAAATTAACCGCTACTAATTGGTAGCAATAAATTCCAGCCATCAACGCATGATGTCAACCAAACAGATCGATACCCCTACCATCTCCTAATCCAGAGCGTACAATCATCCATACCGTTCGATAAACGAGATTGTCTGTTATGGAATACCAAGTCATCGATGCCCGCATCGCTCCTGAAGGTCGTCTGGAAGTGCTCTCAAAAGGGGAGGTCGCCCAACTGCTCGATACCAGTCAGGGCGGGCTCTACACCCTGTTTCGCAACTGCTCACTGGCCATCCTCAACTGTGGCGTTGAAATGGATGACGGCAAAGAGCTGCTAGAACGTTACCAGTCATTCGATATCCGCGTGGTACAGCAAGAGCGCGGCATCAAGCTTGAGGTGACCGATGCCCCCATCATCTCCTTTGTCGACGGCAAAATGA